>JBOIDM010000216.1:0-6158 GCA_050740575.1 Gammaproteobacteria bacterium | reverse complement strand
CTGAAAGAGGAAACCGGGATCCCGGTGGTGATTGCCGAGGACCCGCTCACCTGCGTCGCGCGCGGTGGTGGGCGCGTACTGGAACTGATCGATGAGCTCGGTCCCGAGGTTTTATCGTTAGAGTAAGCTTCAACACGGCACGGAGGGATTGTGGCGGAAAAGACCCTATTTCGGCGCGGGCCGCTGCTCCGGTTACGTCTTGGCCTGCTGTTGCTGACATCGCTTGGCTTGATGATCGTCGATCATCGGCGCGAGCAGCTGGAGGACGTGCGCGGCGCCCTATCACTAGTGGTGTATCCGCTGCAGTACGTCGTAAACCTTCCTCAGGAAATCGTTCGCGCGGTGCGTAAAGCGCTTGTAACCAAAACCAGCTTAATCGCCGAGAATCGATTGCTGCGCAGGCAAAACTTACTGCTTAAGACACGTTCCCAGCGCTTTGCCGCGTTGGAAGCGGAGAACATGCGGTTGCGGGAGTTGCTCGAATCGTCGCTGGAGGTGAGCGAGCGCGTGTTGGTGGCCGATGTGATAGCCTTGGAGCTGGTCGCGCCCAGCCGAAGGGTTGTGCTCGACAAGGGCAGCCAACAGGGCGTCTATCAAGGTCAACCGATCATCGATGGCGACGGTATCATGGGGCAGATCATCCATGTGAATCCGATTTCATCCACAGCCTTGCTGATCACCGATATCAGTCATGCCTTGCCGGTGCAAATCAATCGCAGCGGCGTGCGCGCCATCGCCAGCGGCAGCGGTACGGCCGATGGCCTGGAGCTCGCCCACGTACCCTTGAATGCCGATGTGAAGCAGGGGGACTTAATCATCTCTTCGGGCCTTGACGGGCGGTTCCCGGCTGGCTACCCGGTGGGCGTGGTGACTGAAATCAGCATCGATCCGGGTGAACCGTTCGCAAAGGTCATGGCAGTCGCAAGCGCGAAAGTCGAACAAGCGCGGGAGGTCCTGTTGCTTTGGCCTGACAGGCGGGGCCCCGATCATCCGTCGTCCAGAGAGAGCTTCGCGCTGCAATGATGGCGGAACAAGGCGGTTCGGCTTGGGCAATTCCGGCGACCTTGCTGGCGGCGATCATACTCACAACCATGCCCCTGCCTGACTGGGCGGTGGCGTGGCGGCCCGCGTGGACGGCCATGGTGTTGATCTATTGGTGCATGGCCGTCCCGGACCGCGTCGGTGTCGGCGCCGCTTGGGGGATCGGGCTGGTACTCGACGCCTTGGAGGGGAGTCTGCTTGGGCAACACGCCGCCGGATTCGCGATTATCGCCTACTTCACTGTGACGAATCACCGGCGCTTGCGTAGTTTTTCATGGTTTCAACAGTCCTTATGCGTGGGTCTGCTGGTCGCAAGTAATGCGCTATTGAAGTCCTGGGTCAAAGGCATCATGGGCTTGAGCCCGAACTACGCGATCGACTGGCTGCCCGTCATCTCGACCATGGTGTTCTGGCCATGGATCTATCTGGTGTTGCGCGACATGCGCCGCAAACACGGCATCGCTTAGCCGGTTTCACCTGCGGCATCAAAGAGAGGGCATTCCCATAGGCGTCGAACATCCTATACGGCGTTTACCGGCATGCGTTAACGGCTGTGCCGCTCCTGCAACGTAGCATAACGAACAGGTGCCTTACCCACTAGTCCTTACGGATGCGGGGACCGAGACCCGGATCTTTCGTAACCGCGTCATCGCCTCGCTCGTGATTATGGGCGTGTCGCTATTGCTGGTCATCGGGCGACTGGTCAAGCTCCAGGTTTTCGAGCACGATCGCTACAGGACTCTATCGCAAGAGAATCGGCTCAAGATCGTGCCGGTCGCTCCGACACGTGGACTGATATACAGCCATGACGGCGTGCTGCTGGCCGATAACCGGCCTTCCTTCAGCCTCGAGGTCGTACCGGAAAGGACGCCTGATCTCCCTAAGGTAATGCGTGAGCTGCGCGAGTTGATGACGATTGGCGACGATGATCTCAAGGGCTTCTATCGGGCCGTGCACAAAAAGCGCAGGTTCGACGGGGTGCCCTTACTGAGTAATGTCGGCGAGGAGGACGTTGCGCGCTTCGTCGTCGATCGCCACCGTTTCCCGGGCGTGGCGATTGTTGCGCGTTTAAGGCGCTACTACCCGCGTGGAGCGCAGCTGGTTCACGTCATCGGCTACATGGGCCAGATCGACGAGGCTGAGACCAAGCAATTGGACACCGCCAACTACAGCGCGACCACCCACATCGGTAAGACCGGCGTCGAAAAATCCTATGAAGCGGTGCTCCACGGCCGCGTCGGCTATCAAGAAGTGGAGGTGAATGCCGAAGGGCGCGTGATCAGGGTATTGAAACGCGTGCCGTCAGAACCGGGCCGGGACCTGCACCTGTCTATCGATACCCGGCTGCAACGCGCGGCATTGCAAGAGCTAGGAGCGAAACGGGGCGCGGTGGTGGCAGTCGATCCTCGAACCGGGGCAGTGATGGCCCTGGTCAGTAACCCGGTGCATGACCCGAATGTATTCGTCGGCGGTATCGGCATCGACGAGTACAAAGCATTGCGTGATTCCCCGGATCGGCCGCTTTTCAACCGCGCGATACAAGGAGTGTACCCACCCGGCTCCACGCTCAAACCTTTCGTCGCGCTGGCCGGCCTGGAGTCAGGATTGAGAACGTCCGAGACGGCGAGCTGGTGCCCCGGTTGGTTCAGCCTGGCCGGACAACGGCACAAGTACCGCTGTTGGAAAAAGACCGGTCACGGGCATGTCGATCTCGGGCGCGCCATTGCCCAATCCTGCGACGTATATTTTTACCGCCTGGCGCACGATCTCGAAATCGAGCGTTTGCACGACTACCTGAGCCGGTTCACCTTCGGACAACCCACGGGAATCGATTTACCGAGCGAGGCTTCCGGAGTTCTGCCCTCGCCGGCATGGAAACGAAAGTCGCGGCATCTTGCCTGGTACCCTGGGGAGACCTTGATTACCGGCATTGGGCAAGGTTTCGTATTGACGACGCCCTTGCAACTCGTAACCGCCACCGCGACGCTCGCTAACGGCGGCCGTCGCGTTACTCCGCGCGTCGTGAGCTACACGGCTGACCGCCGGGCCCGGACGAGCGCTCCGGTGGAGGCCCCTGCCAAGAAGGCCGAAGCCCCCTTCATCAGCGCCGCCGCCCGGAAACAGATTGTTCAAGGCATGGAGCGGGTCGTTCACGGCAGCGATGGAACGGCGCGAACGGTTGGCTTGAATGCGCCGTTTCGGTTTGCGGGGAAGACCGGCACGGCCCAGGTGTTCGCAATCAAGCAAGGTCAGGTGATCAACAACAAAAACGTACCGGAGCATCTGCGTGATCACGCCCTATTCATAGCGTTTGCCCCGGTGGAAGCGCCCGTTATCGTGCTGGCGATCGTGGTCGAGCACGGAGGCAGCGGCAGCGAGGCCGCGGCGCCGATTGCGCGCAGACTTTTGGATCAGTATCTTAGCGCCGACGCCACGGAGATGCAGCAAGTTGACGGTCGATAGCCTGCGCCCGCCCATAAATCGGTTTCATCTCGATCCGTCTCTCCTTATGGGGGTGCTGATCCTGTGTGCGATGGGTTTGCTGGTGCTCTATAGCGCCGCCGGGCAACGGATGGAAGTTGTCATTGGTCAAGGCGTGAAGATGGCCGCCGGGCTTGGGATCATGATCGGCATGGCGCAGATTCCTCCAACCCAATTCAAGCGTTGGGCACCCTGGTTCTATACGATCGGCCTGGCGCTGCTCGGTTTGGTGATGCTGCTCGGCACCGGGCGCGGCGCTCAGCGTTGGCTCGATCTCGGCATCATGCGTTTTCAACCCTCGGAGCTGATGAAGATCGCAGTGCCGATGATGGTGTGTTGGTATTTGAGCACCGCGGGAATGGTCCCGGGCTTTCGCCGCACGCTCGTGACCCTTGGTATCCTTGGGCTTCCAGCGGTTCTCATTGCCGAGCAACCGGATCTCGGCACCGCGACGCTGGTGGCGGCAACCGGTTTGGCGGTGTTGTTTTTAGCCGGCGTAAGCTGGCGTTTGCTAGGCGTTGGGGCGATCATGATTGCGGCGGGCGCGCCGGTGCTTTGGTATTACATGCATGACTACCAGCGCCGGCGCTTGCTCACTTTGTTGGATCCGGAGAACGATCCGCTAGGGTCGGGCTATCATATTATCCAATCCATGATTGCCGTCGGTTCCGGAGGGTTGTACGGCAAGGGCTGGTTAAACGGCACCCAATCACGCTTGGAGTTTTTGCCGGAACGGTCTACCGACTTTATTTTCGCCGTGCTGTGCGAGGAATTCGGATTAATGGGTGTGTCAGTGCTACTGAGCGTTTATTTATTCGTGATCCTGCGCGGTTTCACGATCGCCCTTGCGGCGCAAGAAAGCTTCGTGCGCTTATTCGCGGGGAGCCTCACTACCACACTGTTTATTTACGTCTTCGTCAACATGGGTATGGTGGTCGGCCAATTGCCGGTTGTCGGCATCCCGCTGCCTTTTATCAGCTACGGAGGAACCTCGCTCGTGACTCTACTCGCGAGTTTCGGTATTCTGATGTCGATTCATACGCACAAACGATTACTGTCGAATTGAGGAGCACGCTTGAAGGCGTTGATGGGGGCCGTGTGCCTCGCGATTTTCTGCCTGGAATCGTCATTTGCGGACGAGCTCGATCGCACGGCGGTCAAGGCATTCATCGACGAGATGGTGGAACGCCACGCTTTTGCGCGCGGCGATCTCGATGCTTTGTTCCGCGAAGTTCGCTTGGAACCGGTGGTATTGGCGGCGATCGCGAAACCCGCCGAGTCCAAGCCCTGGTATCAATACCGCACCAACTTTGTAACGCCCGAGCGTACCGAAGCAGGCATCGATTTCTGGGTCCGTAACCGCGCGGCCCTGGAACGGGCGGAACGCGCTTTCGGCGTACCGCCTCACATCATCGCCGGCATCATTGGGGTCGAGACCTACTACGGAAAGAATACCGGCAGTTATGTGGTCGTGGACGCACTCAGCACCCTGGCGTTTCACTTTCCTCCGCGCGCCGCGTTCTTTCGTAGCGAGCTCGAAAGCTTCCTGCTGTTCACACGCGATCACGGCATGGATGCGGCTTCGATTAAGGGGTCCTATGCCGGCGCCATGGGGATCCCTCAATTTATTCCCAGTAGCTATCGCCGCTACGCGGTGGATTTCGATCATGACGGCCGCGCGGACATTTGGGAAAATTCGGCCGATGCGATTGCGAGCGTGGGAAACTATTTAAAGGCCCACGGTTGGGAAGCCGGAAAGCCGATCGCGGTGCCGGCCCGGGTTACGGGCCGGCGGTATGATCCCTACTTGTATCGAGGCGGGGAACCTAGTGCGAGCTTGAAAACAATGCGGGAGGCGGGGATCGCGCCGGAGAAACTCATCGGCGATCACCTTCTCGGGTTTCTCGTCGCCTTGGAGACCGACGTCGGCCGGGAATTTTGGTTGGCGCTGAAGAACTTCTTCGTGATTACGCGCTATAATCATAGCGCCTTATACGCGATGGCCGTATTTCAACTGGCCGAGGGCGTCAGGCACGGTTATAAAGACAGTGACGCTAATCCGCGTGCTCCCATCGCTAGCCACTGAACCCCGCCGAAGTCAAGGTATTTCGCCTGTGAGGCATAGAACCCGCAGGCGACCAAAGGGGTGCATTGCAATACTCCCTTTTGGATCTAATGCTAGAGTCCCCGCCGCAAGCGGCGAGGTACTAACCTACGGGTACGCTTTTCTATTCTGCTTAGGACTGCTAGCCACGGGGTGCAGCACAGCGCCCGTGCGGCAGGGACCCGCTTCCCCGACGACAAAAATTCCCGATTCCGGTCCGACGGTGCGTGACGAGCCCTTGAGCCGATACGGTAACCCCGAATTCTACGAGGTCTTTGGCCGGCGTTATCGCCCGTTGAAAAGCGCCGCGGGATTCGCGGAACGCGGGATCGCCTCCTGGTACGGCCCCGATTTTCACCTGCGCCGCACCTCGAGCGGCGAGACCTACGATATGTATAAGATGACGGCGGCGCATCGGGTTTTGCCGTTGCCGACCTACGTCGAGGTCACCAATCTTGAGAACGGCCGCCGTGCCATCGTAAGGGTCAACGATCGGGGACCGTTCAAGGATGATCGCGTCATCGATCTTTCC
>JBOIDM010000215.1:0-2956 GCA_050740575.1 Gammaproteobacteria bacterium | reverse complement strand
CCCGCCACTTTCGTGCAAACTCTCGATCGGGCCCTTATCCCGCCAGCTCATTCCGCCCCCGGGACCATCCGAGCCGCTCTAGCATATTCTCTCTTTCCGCGCTGTAAAAAAAGTCACAGAAAGATCGCCGCGTTTGTGTTAAACGTTCCCATCGGTGCGGGAGATTCTGGGGTTTAAAAAAGGGCGATACCGGCCCGTCCGCAAGATGTTGCGCTGCGAGCTTGCGCGCGAGGACAGGCTTGCCATCTAATAAGCAATGAACGGGATCTCAGCTGATCGGCCCACTCCGCCACAACCCATGGCTGTAAGCAATTTACGTTTGTCTGTTTAGCGGTGGAACTCACCCGGAACGCGATGAGCATGAAGGCTCCAGCCATGGAATCTCCCGCGGAGCGATCGGAACACATCCACCCATCCGGTCTCAATGGGATCCGGCTGCGATTTCATCTGCTTGCCACCACGCCCCTGCAATTGAGCGCCTATAAGGGCTCGACCTTTCATGGCGCGTTCGGCTGGGCGCTTCGGGGGCTCTACCGGCCGCTCTACGATCTCCTGTACGAGCCCGCCTCGACGATGCTGCCGGCCGGTGAGACCGCGCGGATGGCCTTGCCCAAACCCTTCGTCCTCGTGCCGCCGCTCGGGACGCAATGCGAGTACCCGCCCGGCAGCCGATTGTCATGTGAGCTTTTGTTGATCGGTCCGGCCTGCTACAGCCTCACGGCTTGCCTGTGCGCCTTCGAGCATATCGGTCGCGAGGGTCTGGGCCCCGCTCGGGGCCGGTTCGAGCTTGAGCGCGTCGAGCGGCTGGTCCCCGGCGGCGCATCGCATCTCCTGCTGGAACAAGGCCGATCCGCGGTCATGCATCCCGGCCCGCCGACCACCTCGCAGGAGGTTATCCGCGGATGGGCGGATAGGGACATAGACCAGGTGACCTTGAGTTTCGAGACCCGGCTGCGGCTCAAGCACGACAACCGGCTGGTCCGCACCTGCCCGGAATTCGCGACGTTTCTCGAACGCGTGATCGCCCGGATCAACCTCTTGAGCGGGGCCTATCACGGCGGCCCCATGCTCGAGCACCCGGCTAAACCAGCCGTGTTGGACCAAGCAAAGCGCGTGAATGTGCGCGGGCACGACTTGGTTTGGGACGACTGGGCGCGCTACTCGGGCCGGCAGAAGGAATGGATGCGGTTCGGCGGACTGCTGGGCTCCGCGACCTACGAGGGTAATTTAAAACCCCTCATGCCTTGGCTCGCGCTGGGCGAGTGGCTGCACGTGGGCGGGAAGACGAGCTTCGGGTTGGGGCGGTACAAGATGACATGCGTATCGGCGTAAGGCAGTGTCCAACATCGAGAATCTGCTGGCGGTTGAGCCAGAGGAGAAAATGCAATGATTTTTCACGTCACCCTGGAGCAGGCCGAAGACTGATGGACAGTGGCCGAGTGCCCGGCCTTGCCGGGTTGCGTATCCCAAGGCAAAGACGAACAGGAAGCCTTGCAAAATATCAAGGAAGCCATCACTGCCTGGCTCTGGGCGGAAGACCAGAAGGCCATCTCGCGCCTCCCAGAGCAACCAGAGCGCAAGGCCGTGGTCGTGGCCCTCTGAGCGATGGGCAAGACGCGACCGCGTAGATATAGTTCCGTGACGATGAGACCGTCGGACGGGGTATTGTTAAATCGATATTAGGTTCGTGACCGGAGGTGAATGTCGATGGCGCGCTTTCTTGTTTACCTGGAGCCTGCGGAAGAAGGTGGCTATATAGTCTCGGCGCCGGCACTGCCTGGCTGCGTTACGCAAGGAGAGACGAAAGAGGAAGCACTGGCGATGGTTCAAGATGCCATTCGTGGCTACATGCTCAGCTTGAGTAAGCATGGTGAATCGCTGCCTTCCGGCCATGAGGCGGGCGAGTTCGAGGTTGTTGAAATTGATACGGCTGTATGAGCCGGCTGCCGGCGCTCAAAGCCGATGAAGTCGATGAAGTCCTCCGTAAGCTCCAGCGCGCCGGGTTTGAGGTTGACCATATCACCGGAAACCATTACATCATGCGGCATCCAGACGGACGGGGGACCGTCGTACCTAATCACGGCGGTCGCGACATCAAACTCGGTGTACTGCGGGCGATCATTCGGCAAGCAGGCCTGACAGTGGGCGAATTCCTCAAGTGATGATTTGGGTGGAGCTGATCATTATGCCAAGTCTCCCGGCATGGAAAGAGCAGGTACGGGCGGCGAAGGCGCGGGTGGATGTAACGGGATGTCTCGTCCGATACCCTTGCTCGCGCCAGGGGAACGCTGTCCCCCTAAGCCGTCATACCGGCATGGATTGCCGGTATCCAGACGACAAGGACGTTACGCTGAACGTCATCCAGAATGGCTGGGTTCCATATTTAATAATCGTAGCCTGGGTTAGGCGCGCCGTTTGCGCCGTAACCCGGGAAAATGAATTTGGCGAGTGGCCGCATGTTGGCGGTAAGACGAGTATCGGGTCGGGGGGTATCGAAATGTTGCTGGAAATAGTAACAGCTCGGCACGACCAATTGCGGATTCCTAGCAAATCAGGAGAGGAATGACCGGATGGCTAAATTGGTGACGTTACAGGCTGCCTGCCGTATCGTCACGCCGATGTTTCTCGGCGGTGCGAATCCCGATAACTGCGCCGAACTGCGTCCACCTTCGATCAAGGGAGCGTTGCGGTTTTGGTGGCGGGCGCTCAAGTGGGCAAAGATAAGAACGTCTCTACCGGGTAACACCCAAGCTTTCGCGAAACTTCAAACAGAAGAAGCCGCGCTATTCGGCTCCGCCAGCGGCGGGCAAAGCCAAGTATTACTTCACATCCGACATCACATCAATACAACCGAGATAAAAAGAGGGGAGGTTTTCACCAAAGTTGCGATTGATCCCAACGATCATGGCAACGGCACCGCCCGGCCAGGCGCTCGTTACTTGGGCTACGGTGTGAT
>JBOIDM010000214.1:0-17227 GCA_050740575.1 Gammaproteobacteria bacterium | reverse complement strand
GTCATAGGCCGCGAGCTGCGCGTCGGTACAGGCGGCAAGTGCGCAGTCGGGGTTGGGAGCGGCCATAGCGCCAGTCAGTGTCGTTCCCGCGGCGCCATTCGTGTACGTGGCAAGCTCTCCGGCATTGCTCCGCATGCGTTCTATGAGGTCATTGGCGAGTTGAATCGCCGCGGTGCGCTGACCGGTCTCAAAGTTGGCGTGTTTGGAAGTGAGTTGCAGAGCAGCAATCGCTAACACGCCGATCGCCGTAATAAGGACGGCCACCAACACCTCGATCATCGTAAATCCACGACAAGCGTGCTTCGAGAAACGGGTTATCGGGCGTTCGCTCATGTCAGGGCGTGCAATCATTGATCGGGCTCGCTGGGCTGCCGTGGGTAATCGACGCGCGTCCGCTTCTTAGCACGCTGATCTGCCGGCCGTAGGCTTCGCCTCGGCTATCGCAGATCGCGAATAGTACCGTCCCGGCCTCGTTGGTTTCTCCAGTATTGGCATAATCAAGGTATTGGTCGCCCGAGGGGTTAGTTTTGATAGCCACGCCATCCGCTACACCGGTTCCAACTCGCAGGAGAGTGTCGCCCGGGGATTGGTAGTTCAAGTTTGCCGGATCCGCGTTCACATAGACTAACCAACCCGTGGTCCAGGTGTTCGCACTGCCACCGCAAGCCGGAGGAGCAGCCGTTGGATTGGCACTCCGGCAAATCACGACCTGCGAGCCCCTTTTCACGGCCTCGCTACGTGCAACCGCGATGGAGTCCAATAGCATGTAGGTATCGGACTTGAGCCGGTTGTTTTGCAGGAATTGACTGACGGAAGGTGCCGCCATGCCCATGAGAACAGCGGCTACACCGAGAGTCACCACCAATTCGACTAAGGTGAAACCACGGGAGTCAGCAGCCTTGAAAATGTTCCGCTTAAAACGCATGTCGCTTCCTTGCATGGGTTTGATCCTTCTGGGTAACTACGCTTAAGCGTTGCGTAACCCTTTGTACACTTTTGGTTTAGTTTCAGCATTAGCGCCCTTGAAAAATGAAACTTTAGGGTAGGCCACTTTTCGTGGCTACGCTGGCCTGGGGAGGTTTGGAACCGTAGAGCTTTCAAGCTGCATGCGTAGGCACCTATCGGACTACGCGGGAATGCAAAGCCCGCACATCCCACCGGCGGCCCCTATTTATCGGCCGTTTTTTGATGCACCGGACGTCGAGGTCTGGAGTCCACGCCTTCTTATCTGGGGACGAGCTTGATTTCGAAAAGCTTCGGCCACAGTTTACCGGTAACGAACAGGCGGTTATTACGCGCATCGTAAGCGATCCCATTAAGGACATCGACACGGATCGATCTGTCGGCTGCACTGAGCAAGCCGCGCAAATCAATCCAGCCCGTGACTTGACCCGTTTGTAACGCGATCCTGGCTATCCGATCGGTCTTCCACACATTGGCGTACAGTTCGCCACGGACAACTTCGAGCTCATTTAATTGCGTGACGGGCGTCGTGCCATCGCGCACGCTTAGGCGACCTGTCTCACGAAATGTATACGGATCGAGGAACCGCAGTGTTGCCGTACCGTCGCTCATGATGAGCCGTTCACCATCTTGGGTGATGCCCCACCCTTTGCCGGAATAATTGAACGTCTGCTTGACTTGAAAATTCATGCGGTCGTACAGAAATCCCTGGTTCGAAGTCCAGGTCAACTGCACGAGATGCGGGCCCCAGCTTGTCAGACCCTCTCCGAAGTACTCACGGGATAGTGCGGTTTGCTGTAGCACCCTACCCGTTTCTATTTCGACTTTCCGGAGCATCGAATGGCCGTTCAGCCCCGTGCTTTCGTACAGGTAACCGTCAACGTAGGTCAAGCCCTGCGTAAATGCATTGCGATCGTGGGGATAGACGCGCACGACCTCGTACCCATGCGTGGGTGCGCTCTGGTACACAAGGCTCCGCGAGGACGATGAAGCTACCATGAGCGGAAACGATAGTACCGCAAACGCGATCACACGATTTCGCGAACCCAGGAGTTTGGAATGGCTATTATTCATGTTAGAAAGCTATCACCGATCCTACGTATAAACAGGCCAGCGCAAGGTAAACCGCAAAGCTGAGCAGCAACAACGCCTGCGAGACACGGCTCGGACGTGCCCATTGCGGTAATTCTGGAGACAAATAGCGATAATTCAAATAATAAAGGGCTAGCGGGAAAATCACGGTCCCAATAAATCCGATCACGGCGCTCGTGAGGATTAATGGGCCCGGTGCATCGAGCAGCATAGTCAAAGACGTTATTAACGTGAGCAAGCCCAAAAAAACATAGTAGAGATAGCGCATCTCGTAGCGCCGCGTCTTCGGAAATAGCACATGCACAATGTCGGCTTGGATGCGGCTCACCGCATCGGCTGTCGCCAACCACGTATCCGTTAGAAACGCCGCGGCGACAATGAGAAATAAGACGCGCCCTACCTCACCCCAGCTCACCTGAAAAAACTGGCTCTGCACCACCGCCAGTTGGTACTCTTCGGGCAGCAATCCTTGAGGAAACAATAGCGCGTAGGCAAGTAGACAGGTCATCAGTGTGGTCAACATGTTGCCAATGATTCCGAAGGAGACATCAGCACGCAGGAAGCAGCGCCACGATCGCCACCGTCGCGCATTCTCGGGTGAGCTTTCGGGAAGATTGCCGTCGCTGCCGACGACTTCGGGTCTACCCGCAAGCGGTCCGGTGATCCTCCCCATGTGCATGGCCATCCCGCTGCCCTTCTCCCGCAACCAATAGGAATAGAACAAGGCCCAAAAACCGCCGAGCCCAGCGAAACTGACGGCCGTAAGGAGCTTCGTTGCATCTCGCGGATCCCAGGATCTCGGCATTGGGCCTGTCGATCCATAGAGCCCTGGTAGGAACTCAGGAATCGACTTCACCACGTCAGGTTGTGTGCAAGCCCAGAGCAAACCAAATACGGTCACGGCCGCCACCGCCTTCATGAACCGTTCGATGAAAGTGTAGATGACGCCGCTTGTGAGGAGGGCGGTGAGAAAGACGGCGATCGAGACATACGCCCAGAACAAAGTTTGACCGCGTTGGGTCCAGCCCTTGGGAAAATCGGCGAGAGCCGCGATCGCCGTGCCCCCCGCGCTCGCGAAGGCGCCGAACCAGAGAAACGATAGTGTCATCAACAGCCACAGAAAGACGCCTAGGCCACCGTGGAGACGGATAAACCCGTGGAATATGCTCTCTCCGGTCAGTAAGGTGTAACGCCCGATCTCGATGTTGAGCGGATATTGAAGGAGGCAGGCGGGGATCAACACCCAGAGAAAAGTTAGTCCGTATTTGGCGACGATGTAAGGCCACCAGATCAGCTCGCCGCTCCCCTGGGCGAGCGCCATCCATACGATGCCGGGTCCAAGCGCCGCCCACCAACCGGGAAACGGTGGTAACGGTCTACGGCCGTAGCACGTGCCGGCGTGGCTATCGGCGCCGGAGAGCTCGCGCACGACCGCCGTCGTAGCTACCGATATCCTAAGCGGGGGGCGCCGACCGCTTCCAAGGCTCAAGCGCCTCTATCCCCGCATACCAACGCCGAATTTCGGTATACGGCGCCACCGGGTAGGCAGCCGCTTCGGCGAGCGCTAGCGGAGCGCCTACGGAATAATCGGCTAGAGTGGTGGAGTTACCGGCCAGCCACTTTCGTCCCATGAGATGATTGTCGAGAACGCTGGCGAAACGGTGAAAGCGCTCCTCGGCCTTTTTAAGCTCCGCCGGATCCGGTTCGCCGAGGTTCAGAAATTTCTTTACTAGATGTTCGTAAATGTATATCCCGCACGCACTGCCGAAATGCGCGAGCCCCCAACACTGCCAGCGGTTTATGTCGGCTTGCGCCTTGGCATCAGCGGGCCAAAGCGTCGATCCCGGCTTCTTTGAACAAAGGTACTGCATGATGGCGTTTGATTCCCATAACACGAAATCCGCATCTACCAGCGTGGGAATCATGTGATTGGGGTTCAATTGCAAAAACTCGGGCTTCATCTGTTGGCCGCTGGGGAGATCCACGGCCTCGAGCTCGCAGTCAAGCCCCAGGTGATAAATGACCGCGAGTACACGCCGCGAATTCGGGGAGACTGGGAAATGATACAATTTCATAGACCACCTCTTGCTGTTGTTAGTGTCGCCATCTCGGATTTCGACGTTTCTAGACCCCGGCCAACTCGTTCCATTTATTTAACACTGCGCAAAAAAGATCTGCCGTGCGCTCGGCATCGTAGATCGCGGTATGCGCTTCGGCATCATCCCAATCCAACCCTACCGCTTGGACCGCGCGCGATAATACCGTCTGGCCAACAGCCAGACCTCCGAGTGTAGCGGTATCAAAGGTGCTGAACGAGTGAAACGGATTGCGTTTGATACCCGTGCGCGCGACCGCCGCTTTGATAAAGGCCAGATCGAAGGAAGGGTTGTGTCCCACCAAGATCGCCCGAGTGCAGCCCGTTTCGGCGACCACCTGGCGTACAAACTCGAAAATACTCTCTAAGGCCTCATGCTCGGGTACAGCAAAACGGAACGGGTGGTGCGGATCGATTCCGGTAAACTTCAAGGAAGCCTGATTGAGATGCGCGCCTGGAAACGGTTGTACATGACACGCGACCGTCTTTTCTCGCCGCCACTCACCTCTTTCGTCGCTCATTACTGCCACGGCTGCGATCTCCAGCAAGGCGTTAGTCACTGGATCGAAACCGCCGGTTTCCACATCCACTACGACGGGTAAGAAACCGCGGAAACGCGACGCCATCAGGCGCCTGGACCGCATGCCGCTACTCATGCGTCACCAGGGCCCAGCCGCAGGCCGCTCCAGCCCGAAAGGGTACTAGCTCATCGCTTCCGAATGGGTACTTACGTGGGACGGTCATGGGCGCCTTGCGAAGCGTAAGCTTCTCGCTCGTCCTCGGCAATCCGTAAAACGCCGCACCGTGGCCGCTCGCGAATCCATCGAGGCGGTCCAAGCTCCCCGCCCCATCGAAGACTTCCGCATAGAGCTCCAAGGCCGCGTGGGCGGTATAAATCCCGGCGCATCCACAAGCGCGCTCCTTAGCTGCGCGCGCGTGCGGCGCACTGTCGGTGCCAAGAAAAAACTTCGGGTTAGCGCTGGTCGCGGCCTGCACCAATGCCTGCCGGTCTTCCTCGGTCTTGAGCAAGGGCAAACAATAGTAATGGGGTTGCAGACCGCCCTGGAACAGGGCATTGCGGTTGAGCAGCAAATGATGGGCGGTGATCGTGGCCGCCAAGGTCGCGGGGCCGGCGCGAACGTACTCGACCGCCGCGCGCGTCGTAATATGCTCCAGCACCAGCTTGAGGCCGGGAAACCGCCGAATGATCTCGCCCAATATCCGTTCGATAAAAACACTTTCGCGGTCGAAAAAATCCACCGCCGGTTCGATGATCTCACCGTGCAGGAGTAAGGGCATACCCAGGTTCTCAAGCTCCGCGAGGACCGGATACACCTTGCGGATGTCGGCCACGCCGCGGTTCGAATGAGTCGTCCCCCCAGCCGGGTAGTATTTTACTGCCACCACATAACCGCTTAGCTTGGCCTTTCGGATCTCTTCGATAGCGGTCTCCTCGGTGAGATAAAGCGTCATGAGAGGCTCAAAGCGCAGGTCGCGAGGTAGCGCATCAAGGATACGGGCGCGGTATGCCAAGGCCGCGGCCGTGGTAGTGACGGGAGGGTCGAGGTTCGGCATCACCACGGCGCGGCGGAAGCGCATTGCGGTATGCGGCAATACGTTCGCCATCCACGGTCCGTCCCGAAGGTGGACGTGCAGATCATCCGGTTTTCTGATCGTTAACTCCATGCGCGCCTTTGGGACGAACCTATTCACCAGCGCACCGGTTCATACATGACCAGGCATCCCCAGGTATTGATCTTTTAACTTGACATAATGCACGGCGGAATCCGACAGGTAGCTCTGCTCCGCCTCGGTTAGCGGACGTGACTTGCGTGCCGGGACCCCAATCCAAAGATGCCCACCTTGAAGCACTTTGCCACTCGGCACCAGGCTCCCCGCTCCCAGGATTAACCCCGCTTCCAACATGGCCCCGTCCATGACCGTCGCCGACATACCGATGAGGCAATAGTCCTCGATTCGACAACCGTGGATCACGGCGCGGTGGCCGACGGTGACATGATTGCCGATAGTGACCGTGTAACCCCCCGGAGCGTACATGTTGTCCGAGGTCGTGTGGACGACGGTTCCGTCCTGAATATTGGTGCAATCGCCGATAACGATCGCGTTCACGTCCCCACGCGCAACGGCCATCGGCCACAGCGAGCTGTGCGCGCCGATCGTGACGTCACCGATCACAACAGCGGTGGGATCGACGAAGGCCGTTGCCGCGATCTGCGGTGATTTGTCCCGGTAAGTCCTAATCTTCATACAGGATAATTTCCTCCGCGCACACGAGGCGGCGCCCCAAGTCCACTGGCGCATCGCTCGAATTCGTCAACCGGGGACACACCGTCGGCTCTAAAGAACTTCCTCGAGGTACACGATATATCATCAATAACTTTTCAATTAAGCCGTGTACTCAGGGGTATGTCGCAACTCAAGACCCGGGAATCGAGACGCCACTGGGCTCCGGTATACCCACCTCCCCCATAACCCATCGCTTACAGTTGAGACTATGAACCCCAACATCATCCCTGGGTACCGAATCGAACGCCGCATCGGCAAGGGCGGGATGGCCTCCGTGTACCTCGCGATTCAAGAATCGCTGCGCCGCGCGGTGGCCCTCAAGATCCTAACCAATTTTGACTCTCCGGAATTTTCCGAGCGTTTTCTAAACGAGGGCCGCACCATCGCGCAACTTTCGCATACGAACATCATTACCATTCATGATATCGGGATCGCGAGCGGGCTGCATTATATCTCGATGGAGCATATCGAGGGAGGAGATCTGAAGCAGAGAATCAAAGGCGGCCTTGTCCCGGCGTTCGCCCTCGATGTGATCGAACGGATGGCGAGCGCCCTCAGGGTCGCGCATCGAAGAAACATGGTGCACCGAGACGTGAAACCCGCCAACATCCTGTTCAGGGACGAGGCCACGCCTATTCTCACGGATTTTGGGATTGCCAAGCAGATCGGCCTGGAAAAGAATGTCACGGTCACCGGAACAATCGTTGGCAGCCCGCACTACATGAGCCCCGAGCAAGCCCAGGGT
This sequence comes from Gammaproteobacteria bacterium, assembly GCA_050740575.1. Taxonomy (GTDB): domain Bacteria; phylum Pseudomonadota; class Gammaproteobacteria; order JACCXJ01; family JACCXJ01; genus USCg-Taylor. The sequence continues at coordinate 10,025 of JBOIDM010000214.1, read as the reverse complement.
AGAGACGTCGATTGCCGTTCCGATATATACAGCCTCGGTATCGTATTCTACGAGATGCTGACCGGCGTAAAACCTTTCGACGACGAGTCCGATATCAAGACCATCGTAAAGCACTTGAACGAACCGATGCCGGCCTTGCCCGAAACGCACGCGCGCTTCGAGGGGATCGTCGGGCGAATGACGGCCAAACGGACCGAGGATCGTTATGCGGACGTCGACGAACTGCTGACGCACCTGAGAGACCTGCGAAACCAACCCATGCCGTTTAGCACGGATACCAAAACGATATTGCTCGCTACCGCGGTCACGGCCAGCGAAGGGGTGCAACATGCCCCATCTCTCAAAAATTTTCACGGTCAATCCTCCTGGCGCCGCCCTGCCGTCTGGAGCGCGCTGGGGATCGGCGCCGCGATCACCATCCTCGCCGGCGTTGCGACGCAACACCCCGCCGCGCCGCCGCCGGCGTTAACGGGAAACCCTCCCGCGAAGATACCCCTCACGGTTCCGGTAATGACCGTTCCGAGCACTGCCCCGGCAGAACAATCGAGCCAGGCCAACGCATTATTCGAGGAAGGTATGGCTTATCGCAATGGCGAAAACACGCTCGTGGACGATAACAAGGCCTTCGATTTGCTCAATCAAGCCGCTGAACTCGGCCACGGCAATGCGCAGTATTATCTGGGGATCATGTTTGGGCAAGGCCGAGGAACGGCACAAAACTACGCGCACGCTGTGCGCTGGTATCGCGAGGCGGCAATGCAAGGCGTGGCTGAAGCTCAACACCTCTTGTGCTTATCGTATGCCGCGGGCCGCGGCGTCGATACGGATCGCGTACGCGCCTATGCGTGGTGCGAAGTAGCCGTTAAGCATGGATCACAGGATGCCCAAGAACCGCTAAAGTTGCTCAAGGAAACGGTGCGGGGGCAGCATTTGATCGCGGCGCGGCGCATGACGGATGAGATCATGACGGGAATCGCCGCATCGGCCGGGGCGAGGAAATTGACCTCAACGGATGCGTTGTCCGCCTGGCAATTCTAGGGTGGTCGCAGCACAGGCGCCGCGGCCGCTCCGAACCGCCGCTAGACCAGGGTGCGAGCCCGCTTAAAGGCATCCCGGAAGTCGAAGAACACCGCTTCATTGGCCTCCAGCATGGAGCGCAGCAGACCTTGCTGCAGGCGATATTTCACGTTTCCCACCGCGAGGGCGCCAATCCCCACAGCGCCCGGCGACGCCGTCGCATGCTCGATCGGCGTGCCGCAGTCTTCCAGTTTGATTCCCTCTATCCCAAACGGCATGACCGCATTCACATCACCGGCTACCTTTAGCTGCTTGGCGCAAGCAAGTACAGCCGCGTTTAAAACCTCGACGCCGGCCTTGGCCGTGCAGAAGACGATGTCCGCGTTGGCAACGAGAAACGCCTTGTCCGCATCGGAGGCGCCGTACGTTGCGCGTAGGCTGCTGCCACAAAGCCGGTTATATTCAGTAGCAACGTTCAGGACATTCTCCGCGCCAACGTGATCGACAATCGTCGTGTTGGCGCCGTGTAAGGACGCGATTACTCCAGTAGCGATTCCCACCGGCCCAGTCCCGCCGAAAACGACCGCCCTGCAACCGCTTAAGTCCATCCTGTATTTATCTTTCAATTGCTTTTCCACGGAGGCTACCAGGGCCGCCGCCGTTGTGAAGGCGCCGCTCGGGTCCGCAAACACCGAAACCTCGAAGTGCGGTACCATGGCTTTCCTTGCCGCGTCCAACATCGCCATGGCGAGACCGATATCCCGTCCGCCGATAAATATTCCCGTTCGCCTCACGCCAGCGGGCCCGCGCGAAAAAATTGCGTCACGGACCAAGCGATATATATTATCTAATTGGACGTTGTTATACGGAATCACGGTTTCAAAACCCGCGTCAACGGCCATATTAATGTCGAACGGGCTGGTGTGCGGCATCGGATCAAACATGTGAATGATGGTGCGCTTTTCCATACTTGGATTTTCCTCGTGTTGAATGACCCGTTGTTGATTAAGCCTCCATATATCCTCGGGACGTTATGGCACGCTATAGACGAAGAGCTCGTGCCTTCCACGCAACGCGGCGTTAAACGGTGGGTAGGCAAAAATACTGCTGGTGGAACGAGGATCCAACAGCAATGGTAGAAGCAAGCCCTCCGGTTGGCGCGCTTCGATCCACAGATCGCCCGGCTCTAAGAAAAGCTCGACCGAGTAGGCGCGAATAGCCCTTGGCTCGCCCGGTTTCAAGGGCTTGCCACCTGCGTTTATTTTCTGCGCATTCACGGCGAGCTTACGCCGGTTTGTAAGTTTCTTATACCTGAGATGGTGCCGCTTTAAGACCGCCGCGACGGGTTGCTCATGGGCCGTAACGACATAGGCTTGCGGCGGATCTAATTTATGCGCCGTAGCCACCGCACGATGATCGTCGAACCACCGCTCCTCCGCTACGCCCGTATCGCGCCGCCTCAACCGCAAGGAGATGCGCGGTTGGGCTTTATTGCTTTCATATGCCGTATACAAATACACCGATCGGGGTATAGACGCCATTCGGACCGCACGCGTAATTGCCATGATCTCTTGCGCATGCGTGTGCACCACCTTGAGGAAGCTTTCAATACAGAGGATTTGCTCGACAACGCGCTCGCGGATGTTTCTAGGCGTCGGGTAGCTCCCCGGCGGATCCAGTCGATTCTCGACCAGAAATGAAAAGGCGCCCAGCATTCCGGCCTTGTTACGCAGGTTCTTCAGGGACAACCCACCGTTGGTAATCGGTTGGCGAACGCTCGTGATTTCGCCAATGTAACGCTGGGCCGGCAGGCCCCGGCGTTGAACTTCGCGGACGATTTCGGGCAAGAGGCGGTCGAGACTCAAGCGTCTGATCTCGGGCGCGATGTTAGCGTTGTTCCCGATCTCGAACTGGGCATCGAAGTCCGTTAGGTAGCCCTCACGGCCTAGGGTTTTCTTTTTCAGAACGGCCGATTCATGGACATCGAGCACGACTTCGGGCCGTACTCGCAATAGCAGATCATTGATCGCGCGGCTTTCGGGCTGGGACAAAAGGGCAAAATCGGTGCTCAGATTAACGTTGTTGGCGTTGGCGCGCCGATGGAGGTCGCGTCCGTCGGGGTTGGCGTTCGGGACGACGATGAAATCCGCGCTATCGAGCAGCAGTTTCATGTCGCCGAGCGCAAGGCGCCGCGCAACCAGCAGTAGCGCCTCCCCGCCCGAAGGCTCAGTTCCGTGCTGCGTGCCGACGAGCAAAATAACAAGGCGCGGTATGGAAGAGCTTTTACTAGCGCGCGCCGGCGGTGGCTTGGAAATCCGTACGGCGTCGATAGACCGCCCCCCGGCGGATCTACCTATTTGTTCCTTACGCACAAAATGCGAACGCAATGCAAGTTGCTCAAAAAACTTGCCGACTTCGGCGGAGGTAGTCAGGTGCATATAGCCGCTGCGCTCAAGCGCGCTTTCAGGGGCAAGCGGATCGCCCGCCGCTGCAATCGAGTACAGCAGCGCGAGTGCGAGGCTGGCAAAGCGCGTGCGCGCATTCATAATTTTATCACATTGATTAACGGAAACGCCGCAACGCATCTCAACGCTTAGCGGGCAGTTTGCACCTCGCGTAGGACACGGCGAAGAATCTTGCCCACGCTCGACTTCGGAAGCTGATCGCGAAACTCGATATGCTTCGGTAGCTTGTAAGCGGCGAGATGTTCCCTGCAATGCGCGTGTAGCTCTTGCGCTTTTAGGGCCGGATCGCGGCGCACGAGTACGAGCTTAACGGCCTCGCCGCTATCCTCATCCGGTACCCCGACCACCGCCGCTTCGAGAACACCTGGGTGGGCCATTACGACCTCCTCGATCTCGCTGGGACAAACGTTGAATCCCGACACCAGGATTAGATCTTTCTTGCGATCCACCAAGCGTATAAACCCGCGCTCATCCATGCTCGCGATGTCGCCCGTCTTCAGCCATCCATCGGGAGTCAGCACGTTAGCTGTCTCGGCGGGCTGATTCCAATAGCCCTTCATCACTTGCGGACCGCGGATCCAAAGTTCGCCGACGCTTCCCAGCGACACCGGCACTCCGCTGTCGTCACGAATACTGCATTCGGTCGAAGACACAGGAAGGCCGACGCTGCCGCTGAACTCCTTGAGGTCCAAGGGGTTCACGCATGCCAAAGGGGAGGTCTCGGTCAGACCGTAACCCTCGATCAACATACAATTCGTCATTGCTTTCCAGCGCTCAGCGATGGCGCGCTGGACAGCCATGCCTCCGCCCACACAGATCTTGAGACTGCGGAAATCGAGGTTCCCGAATCCGGGGGTATTCATGAGGTGATTAAATAGGGTGTTGACGCCCGTAATGCAGGTAAACCTCGAAGCGCGCAGCTCGTTCACGAATGCTTTTAGATTGCGGGGGTCCGTGATTAGACGATTCAACGCGCCAAGCTCGAGGAAGGTCAGGCAATTGATCGTGAACGCGAAGATATGATAAAGCGGTATCGCGGTAACCACGACTTCGTTGCTATCGCCCACGATGGGATTGTGCCAAGCCAGCGATTGCAAAGTATTTGCGACTAGATTTCCATGCGTTAGCATGGCTGCTTTAGGGATAGCAGTCGTCCCACCGGTATACTGCAGCATGGCGAGGTCGGCGTGACCGATCGACACCCGATCAAATTTGAGTCCCTTGCCAATGTCAAGCGCTTCCCGGAAACCGTATACTTTACCGATCTCGTACTTGGGTACGAGGCGCTTGATTCGCTTTACCACAAAGTTGATGATCGCGCGTCGTGGCCAAGGCAGGAGGTCCCCCAGATCGGTGATAATGACCTTTTCAACACGAGAACCCGGCAGAGCTTTCTCCAGCACATGGGCGCAATTGCTCAGGATCACGATGGCCGTAGCACCCGAATCCACAAGCTGGTGATGCAGCTCGCGAGGCGTATACAAGGGATTCGTGTTTACGATAATCAAGCCCGCTCGCAACGCGCCAATGAGCGCCACGGGAAATTGCAGCAGGTTCGGTAGCATGATGGCAATGCGTGCGTCCGGTTTGAGGCCGAGGTGGTTTTGCAGAAACGCCGCGAACGCCCTGCTCAGTTCATCAAGCGCGGCATAGGTCAGGACGCCGCCCATGTTCGCGAACGCGGGGCGCGTACCATAGCGAGCAAAACTTTGCTCAAACTGGTCTACCAGAGAGGAGAATCTCTCGATAGCGATTTCAGCCGGTACACCTTGCGGGTAGGCATTCAACCAAATACGTTCGGCGTATGGATCGGCTCCAGCCGGCGTGCCGACCGATGAACCGCTAACCGTGTTATAAGCTAAACCCGTCATGGCAATACCCCCTATACCGAAATGCCCAGCGGCGACCGCTCGGTATGCATCTCCGTATACGTAATGTGCAATTCGAGACTCTGAGATCCAAGCTTAGAACATGGACCCGAAACCCATGGCTAGGCCCGCGCCCACAGCCATAGCAATCAAAATCGTATTAGCGACATTATTATTCGTTACCGTAACCTCTTTTATTGCGTTCGGGTTTCATCGCTACTTTACGATCGACTATTTCTTGGCGCAGCAATCCGCCATAAATGATTATTATGCAGCCCACCCCGAACGCACCGCTGCGGTCTTTATTCTCATATACATTTTTGTTGCGGGCTTGTCACTTCCCGGCGGTCTGGTGTTAACAGTGGTTGCTGGAAATATCTTCGGTCTCTTGTGGGGCACAGTGCTGGTCTCATGCGCCTCGACCGTTGCGGCTACCCTCGCGTTCCTCGCTTCCCGTTATTTTTTTTACGACGTCGTGCAGAAACATTTCGGCGATCGCTTACGATTCATTAATGAGGGAATGGACAAAGACGGTGTTTTTTATCTCTTCAGCCTGCGGCTGTTACCTGTCTCCCCGTTTCTCGTCATTAACCTGGTCATGGGTTTGACGTCGATGTCCATCACGAATTATATCCTGGTAAGCCAAGTAGGCATGCTCATCGGCGCCATCGTTTGCGTGAATGCCGGCACGCAGATCGCAAACATCGAGTCGCTGGGCGACATTGTATCACCTGGGCTGCTCGCGTCGCTTACACTCCTAGCGATCTTTCCATTCATCGCCAAGCGCATGGTACGCGCTCTCAAAATAAGGATCGAAAAGTTTAGAAGGGCGTAACAGGTGCGCACCGCGGAAATCGGTTACGGGCGTCGCGTACCGTGAAAAGATGGCTTGTGGTGCTCACGCTGCTATTGGCGGCACCCGCCGGTATCGGGTTGCTCCTAACGGAGCCCCTCCCCCCAAGCGACGGTGAAATCAAGCTCACCGGTTTGAAGCACGAGGTCAAGGTAACCTTCGACCCCTGGGGTGTCCCTACCCTGCATGCCGCAACACGGGAGGAGGCGTTTTTTGCCTTAGGCTTCTTGACCGCAGGCGACCGATTGTTTCAGTTGGACCTATCGCGGCGTAAGGCAGCGGGCCGGCTGGCCGAGGTTTTCGGCGCCGGCGCGCTCGAAAGCGATCGCCACCAACGGACCCTCGGCACGGAACGGGCCGCGGCAACCATCGTTGCCACGTTGCCGCTTAAGCAACGTCGGTTGCTCGAGGCCTACGCCGGGGGGATCAATGCCTTCATTAACCAAAACACGATCCTGCCCTTCGAGTTCTGGATCACGGGGCATCGGCCCGCCCCGTGGGCGCCGGCAGATAGCATCTTGGTGGCGATCAACATGTTTCAGCTTCTGACCGATACGGAGCGCGACGAGCGCATGCTGAGCGTGATGTCCGAAACGCTTCCCAATGAAGTGACTGCGTTTCTAACGCCGGATACCGATGCCTTTTCTGCCCCCCTGCTCGGCGGAGAGGGATCGTATCGGCCCATACAACCCATCCCCTTCGAGGCTCTGGCCGAGCTTCGGGACAAGCATAGGCTTACGGTTCACCGGCGCACCGTCACCGGGGAAGCACCGGTTCTCGGTTCGAACAGTTGGGCCGTCGCCGCGTCCAAGACTCGCACGGGCAGAGCCCTGGTCGCTAATGACATGCACTTGCCGCTTTCCATCCCCAACACCTGGTATCGAGCGGCGCTACGTTACGGAAAACGTTTCCTGGCCGGTCTCACGATTCCTGGGATCCCGCTCCTCGTGGCAGGTAGTAACGGAGACGTGGCTTGGGGTTTCACCAACGTCAATTCCGATGTGCTCGACCTGGTCAGAATCGAGATCGATCCAACGGATCCCAATCGGTACCGAACGCCCGCGGGTTGGCGCGCGTTCGAGATCCGCACAGAGCAAATCGCGGTGAAAGGGGCCGCCAACATGGCGCTGGATGTCAAACACACGATCTGGGGGCCAGTATCGCAAACGCTCCTGCTCGGGCAACTCGTCGCCGTAAAATGGACTGCGCTCGAACCCGACGCCGTCAATCTCGATCTTATGGACATCGAAAAGGCTCGCAGCGTTGCCGACGCCTTGCGGATCATGAACCGAGCGGGCGGCCCGCCCCAGAACGTCACGGTCGCTGACCGCGACGGCCGGATCGGCTGGACGATCATGGGCAGGATCCCGTTGCGCGCCGGTTTCGACGGTTCGACCGCCCGCTCCTGGGCAAGGGGTAAAATAGGGTGGGTAGGCTACATCCCGCAAGCTGCCATACCAAGGCTCGTCGATCCACGTAATGGCTTCATCGCGACCGCCAATAACAGAACGCTGGGCAAGGGCTACCCCTACTCCCTTGGGCACAATTATGCCCACGACTACCGGGCATTCCGCATCAATGAACAACTCGGGGCCTCACGGTCAATCACGGAACCGGATATGCTGAACCTACAGCTCGATACCAAAAGTCGGGTATATAATTTTTATCGTGCTCTGGCGCTCGAGGTGCTCGACACCGCAACACCGTGGGAGGCGGAGGTTCGACGCGCCTTGCTGCGATGGGACGGACGCGCGCGGACCGACAGCATCGGTTTCGCCTTTCTCGCAGACTTACGCCGGCGGCTCATCGAAACCACGCTGAGCCCTTTCTTGCAGCCCTGTCTCGATCGCGACCCCGAATTTAGCTACCGTTGGTTTAAAGTGGACTCGCCCCTGCGGCAACTGTTACTGGCTAAACGACCCGAAACCCTACCTGCCTCACATCGCTATCCGGATTGGAACGCGTTCTTAATTGATGTCATCGAAGACACCTACATTCATTACAAACGCCACTTCGGGTATAAACCACTCCATCACCTGACCTGGGGCGAGGTCAACCGAACCCGAATCGGACACCCCTTTTCGGCGCGCCTGCCTTGGCTTCGCCGCTTTCTCGACATGCCCGCCGATCCCTTGGCGGGCTGTGCGCACTGCGTACGCGTCGTCTTTGATAATCACGGCGCCAGCGAACGGTTCGTGGTCTCCCCCGGTCACGAAGAGCAAGGAATCTTGCACATACCCGGTGGGCAATCCGGACACCCGCTCTCGATCCACTACCGCGACCAACACGCCCATTGGGTCTCCGGACGCCCATTACCCTTTCTTTCCCGTGAAGTCTCGCACACCCTGATCTTAACACCACCCGCGAGCCACGCCCGCTGAGGCCGGGATCCCGCCTATCGATCGTCCCTTGATACCGCAGCCATGTTGCCCTCAATCAAAACGCGCATCTTCACGCCCTTGTGCTTGCTCAAGACCGGTGATCGAATCTTTTCCGGTGATCCCAGTAAACACCGCTCCGCCAATCAGTGTCCGGTGGAAATTGGCGCGTGTAAGCACGGCGTCGGTGAAATCGGCGCCGCGCAGATCGCAGGTAGACAAGTTCGCATCGGTTAGAGTGGCGCTGCTGAGGTTCGCGAACTTTAAAACGCAGCCTGATAGATCGGTCCCCGTCAAATCCGCTCCCTTGAGATTGGCGTTGACCATCGATACGTGCAACTTTCCCATTGGCTGGTTCTTCATGTCCGCCGCGAATTTTCCATGCACAAGCTTGGCACCTTCCAGGTTCGCGCGCTGTAAATCCGCGATGAGCCGTGCATTCGATAGATCGGCTCCTTTCAGATTGGCATCAACCAGCACCACGCCGAAGATACTGGCGTTTCTTAGGTTCGCACCCTCAAGGTCCGCGCCACGGAGTATCGTGAGGTCCAGGACGCAGCTTTCAAAGTTAGCACCCCGCAGCTTGATTCCATGCATGTGAGTACCGAAGAGATCGGCGCGCTTGAAGTCCACCCCGGAGAGGTCGAGTCCGCGAAAGTCCTTGTCGCGCAAATCAACACGTTGAGTAGTTGGCGGGCGTGCAAGGGCCTCAAGGATCTGGGTTCGAGTCATCGGCTCGTAATCCCTCCCCGAAACCGCGGAGCCGGCGAGCCAGATACTAAAAATGGATACGATGGTCAGTCGAAGCAACGAGCTACATCGCTTCGATCCGGCTTCAATGAAATCGTTCCTCATAGACATCCCTCCACGCGGCGGGCATGCGGCTTATCATAGATAGTTGCATCGTACGTAAGGTTAGAAGGCGGTTGGATCTGGCAGTATTCTAACCGAGAAGCACAAGCTCCGCACTGCATCGGTTTATCGAGTAACAGAGCCCTGATTGGGATAATGGGATGATTAGTTCAGGAGCATTCGTGCTGGTTCGGACGGTTGGTTTGCTCGGTAAAAGGCTTGCGTATTTCAATTCATGCCTGGGCCATCATCACGCTGATTATGTTCGGATTGATGCTGTATACCCCACCGAGACCGGATGCCCGAAACGCCGCATCCAAGCACGCGCCGGTCGCGACGGAATTCGCCAGCGCAGGGACAACAGGGGCTTTTGCCTCCTGCGCCGCGTGCCGGAGGACGCTCGCGTCAACGGCGAAGATAATTCAGGGGATGTTGGCCTTCGTATACAACTTCGGATCGTAACGGCTAAACAGCCCCCTGCGTTGTACCCGCCCGTAATACACCCTTAGCCGCGTAGGAACCAGATTCATAAACCGCCGTCCGAGTTTTCTCAGGTAGGCTTCACCGGGACTGGCGTCGTGTTGCCAAAGCG
>JBOIDM010000213.1:0-21214 GCA_050740575.1 Gammaproteobacteria bacterium | reverse complement strand
CGCGCCTGACAGACGTAGCGCCCATGCAAGATTAACCAGTGATGCGCGTCTTGCCTAAATCGCTTCGGTACCGCGGCCATGAGCGCCCGTTCCACTAAGGCAGGAGTTTTACCCGGGGCGAGTCCAGTGCGGTTCGCGACTCTAAAAATATGTGTATCCACCGCGATCGTGGGTTCTCCGAAAGCAGTATTCAAGATTACATTGACCGTCTTGCGACCAACGCCGGGTAATAGTTCTAGTGCCCCTCGGTCATGGGGCACCTGCCCGCCGTGCTTTTCGCAAAGGATGCTGCAGGTATTGATGATATTCTTAGCCTTACCATTATACAGCCCAATGGTTTTGATGTACGATTTCAGGCCCTCCTCGCCAAGACTCAGGATGGCCGCGGGTGTATTCGCGACCTGGAACAGTCGCCGCGTCGCTTTGTTGACGCTAACATCGGTCGCCTGGGCCGAAAGGATCACCGCCACTAATAGTTCGAATGGCGTTCGATATTCAAGCTCGGTGGCCGGATGAGGTCTCTGTGCTTGGAAGCGCTCGAAGACCTGGGCACGCTTATAGCGGTTCAATGAGAAGCCAGCACCTAATGTTACGAATATGGCAGTCGCCGATCACATCATGCCTGCAAAACCCTTGGTATTAAAGAAAGGCGAAGATCGGCGCCTGCGCGCCGGCCATCTCTGGGTCTACAGCAATGAGGTGGATACTCATGCGACGCCTTTACACGATCTTACCCCCGGCGACAGCGTCACGGTGCTCACCAGCGGCGGTAAAACCATGGGAACGGGGTACGCAAATCCGCATTCGTTGATCTGCGCACGCCTTCTTGATCGCGACCGCCCCTGGTCAACTGCGTTATGCCGCGAGCGCTTGAAGCGTGCGCTGGCCTTGCGCGAGCGCCTGTTTGACGAACCATATTATCGCCTAGTGTACGCGGATAGTGACGGTCTCCCTGGGCTCGTGGTCGATCGCTACGCTGATCTTTTGGTAGCGCAATTCAACACGGCCGGGATGGAAAGACGCGTGAGTGATGTCATCGATTCATTGCGGGAGGTCCTGGATCCGAAGGCAATCCTGCTGCGCAATGATTCCCCGAGCCGACTCCACGAGGGTCTCGACTTGTACGTCGAGGCGGCGTTTGGTCAGGCGCCCGAGGAGATATCCCTCACGGAGCATGGCGCCCGATTCTATGTCCCCGTGCTTAGCGCGCAGAAAACCGGTTGGTATTACGATCAGCGCGCTAACCGCGCGCGGATGCTGCGCTACGTTAAAGGCTTGCGTATCCTCGATGTGTTTAGCTACTTAGGTGCATGGGGCATCCAGGCCGCACACGCCGGCGCCCGCTTCGTGCAATCCATCGAGTCTTCAGCCGACGCGCTGCGCTATATCGAACGCAATGCACGGGAAAATGACGTGCGGATCGTGGCTGAGCATGGTGAAGCCTTCGCGACACTAAAGAACTTGCACGACGCCGCAGAAAACTACGATGTGGTGATTTTGGATCCGCCTGCCTTTATCAAGAAGAAAAAAGATTTAGCTGAAGGGCTTTTGGCTTACCGGCGCCTCAACCAGTGGGCGCTCCATCTCGTTCGGCCCGGCGGGATCCTGATGACCGCCTCCTGCTCGTATCACCTCACGCACGAGGGTTTCGTGGATGTATTGCGGCGAGCGTCGCTGCGCGCCGGACGGGAGATCCAACTGTTGGAACAAGGGCACCAATCGCCGGATCATCCCATCCACCCCGCGATCCCCGAGACCAATTATCTTAAGGCGGCGATTTGCAGGGTGCTCTGATACCAGCCGAATCGGAGCACACGATTGGTCAAACCATGTATCAAAGCGCGATTGATGGTGGAATTATCTTGCAAGTGACTGACTTGACAACGCCGCGCCACGGCTTCGAGGAGATCGCCCGAAAGATCAATGCCCTGCTGCCGCAAACACAGTGCCGTCGATGCGGGTACGCGGGATGTCTTCCTTATGCAGAGGCCATCGCCCGCGGCGACGCCGGCATCAATCAATGCCCACCGGGTGGTAGCCACACGATCGAACGGCTCGCCGGCCTGTTAGGGTGCCGACCCATGCCCCTCGATCCTCGCTACGGCCCCGAGCAACCGTTCCGTACCGCACGGGTTATCGAGGAGCTATGTATCGGCTGCACGAAGTGTATTCAAGCTTGTCCGGTGGATGCTATTCTCGGAGCACCAAAGCAACTACACACGGTGTTTCAGGATCTCTGTACGGGCTGTGAATTATGCCTACCGCCCTGCCCCATGGATTGCATCGAAATGGCCCCCGCGGGTCTCAACTGGGATCGAGCACGTGCGGACGCTGCCCGCGCACACTTCGAGGCACGCAACGGGCGGCTCGCACGTGAGAATGCACCCGCCACGCAAGCTCATCCCACGGAGCCGCTGGCCGAGATCGAGCGTGATCCGCTTCGCCGCAAGGCCGACATCGCCACGGTGATCGCCAGAACACGCAAGCACCGAAATCTGTAGTGATGCGTCCCGCTTAGCGCTCGGGTACCATCTGCGGGGAGGGGGTCATGCGCGCCGAGCCCGCTCCCGTACGTTCTAGCGTCGGATCGAAGCGGTCGGTCACATTTGTGACGATGAAAAATAACACCAAGGCGATACCTACTCCGGCGGCGAGATTCGTCGTCAGCGACGCTCGAAACAAGTGGCCGCTGATCACGATGTTAACCAGAAAGAGCGGGAAAATCACGACGGTTCGAAAATTCTGCACCAAGGGGACGTCCGGTATCAAACTGATCAACCCGAGCGAGAAAATGACGGCCAACCCGAATCCCGAGGCGATGCTGGTAAAGGCGGTCAGCATCTGGGGTGCCCGGAACGTCACTCCGCGCACGGCAAGCAGCACTACGATGATCCCCACCGTAACCGCGGTATCGGTTAATCCCATGATCGCCGCGGATTCGATCGGCACTTTGGAGACATAGACACCGAAGCGAACAAGGGCATAGACAGTGACGCTCGTGATCAGCAACGCATACGAGCTTGGAAGGTGCTGAGGACCTTTCTCGAGCCGAGTGATCCCAGCAAGCGTATCGACGAATGTTTTTACTGCATACAACATAACAAGTCCTCACATCAAGCCCGGCGCCAAAAACGCCGCGGCAAATCAGGTTGTAATCGTGCCCCCCACGCTTTGGCGGCGCATTAGTTAACCACCGGCCTCGGAGTCGTCACGGTGGAGGGGGGCAATTGCGGTAATGCGACTTCCAGGAGGGGATCGGCGTTAAGACTCTTGAGGAACGTGGCGATACTCGCCGCGTCCTTGAGGCTGAGCTTTTTCCCCAACTGGACATCGGCCATGATTTGCGTCGCTTCTTCGATCGTCCAAACGGATCCATCGTGAAAGTAGGGGGCCGTCAATGCGATGTTACGCAGGCTCGGGACTTTAAACACGAAACGATCTTGCTCCTTCTGCGTGACCGCGAACCTTCCATTATCTTTCAAACCCTCCGGTAAGCGCATCTTTCCAAATTTTTGCATCGAACCGCCTCCTATCGCCACACCGTTATGACACTGCACACAGCCGAAAGATACGAACCTGCTGAGCCCGGCCTGCTCCTTCCTGGAGAGCGCCGAGCCATTCCCCTGTAAGAAGCGGTCGAACCGCGACGGCGTCAGCAGTGTGCGCTCAAAGGCGGCAATAGCCTTCGCGACGTTGTTATAGGTCAGTGGCTCGCTCTCGCCCGGAAACGCTGCTGCGAATTTTGCCACATACTCGGAAATGCTCCGCAAACGCGTGAGCACCAGCTCTTGGCTCGAGGCCATCTCGCCGGGACCCAAAATAGGCATGCCGGCCTGCTCCTCGAGATCCGCCGCCCGACCGTCCCAAAATTGAACCGCTTGCAGAGCCGCGTTTAATACGGTCGGCGCGTTCCGCCGCCCGATTTGCCAGCGATGCCCGAGGGAGGTCGGCAGTCCATCCACGCCGCCGGCCGCAAGATTGTGGCAGGAATTGCAGCTTATAAAGGCGCTTTTTGACAGACGCGGGTCAAAAAACAACGCCTTACCCAAGGCAAGCTTTTCCGGGGTTACTGGGTTGGAGGGATTGTCCGCGATGGCCGGCAACACACCGAAATAGCCCTTGGCTTCCTCGGCAGACATCAGCGCCACCTTGGTTTCTGTCTTGCCCCCTAAGAATAGTTTCCCTATAAACAAGCCCACGCCAATGATGATCCCTGTGCCGGCCAGCCATACCCTTAGGTTTTGCGTCATTGTTATACTCCAAATTCTTTTCCGAACCCAGTCGCCGGCGCTTTGCGTGCACCGCGGTAAGGCACCCGTGGCGCCTTGTAGTCTATGTTAAAAATCTTGGATTAGGAATGCTGGCCTAATACAAACGTGTCACGCGATATCCGGCCTGCTCCAGCAAGGCCGGCACTCCTTTCTCCCCGGCAAGGTGTAATGCCCCGACCGCAACAAAGGTATCCCCCTCCTTCAGCCACGGCTGCATGCGTGCGGCCATGCGGCGATTGCGTTTCCAAAGCAGACTGTCCAGGAAGCGTTCGTAATATTGCGCCGAGCGGGTTTGATACTTGCCGGCAAGCGCCATCAGTCCTGCGAGGTCACGCTCTAGATACAGCGCAGTCAGCGGCTCGAGGTCCTGCTGCAGCAGCTCGTAGTGGCATACCGCATCCTTAAGTAAGGCGATTTGATCTTCGAGCCGCAGATCACCCAATGCCGCCGCTTGTTCCGCAAGCGACTCTAGTCCCGAAATCGCTATCCCACGCGCCTTGGCGCGTTGCATTAATGCGAGATCGAGCGGCAGCAGTCTGGAAGGCGGCGGTACGCTGAGCGTCATATACGCGGCCCAAGGCTTGATGCGATGCGCGATTTCCGCCGTAATACCGTAGCCGGCAAGGAGCGGTTCGGCCGCGCCCGCAAGCTCCGCGCCCACCCGGTCCCGCAACGAGGTCGCATCGCTATAAAACATCAGATTCGAGAATTCGGCGATGCCCGCCTCGTCGAGCACGGCCTCCATGACAAAGCGGCGGCTTTGCTCGAAGCTAGTCAAGACGACTCGGGGTAAATCGAGCACGCGCCGATCGCCAAGGTGGATCGTCCCGAAGACATGACTCGGTGCAACCCCCGCCTTGGAGATCCGAAATAAGAGCCCCTGCGCATACTTGCCAGCGGTAAATGCGGCGCCCGTCGCTGCGGGCACGAGCGGTTGGCATTCCAGTGCCCGACACGGCCCCGTGAGGATCCAAAGCAGCGCAACGGCCAGCAGCCGTTTCATCGATACCCTGCCGCTCCCTCGTTCGGCAAAGCGGCAACGCCCGCCCTGGCGGCGCACCGGCGCTCTTCCAGCAAGCGTTCGCTCGCCAACGCCCGACCGCGCATGCGCGCTAGCCGCGCCTCGGCCGATGGTTCAGGCAAGCCGCTCAATGCGTCGAGCACGACGGGCAGCGCCCGCGGCCGATTGCACATGAGCACCATATCGCACCCGGCCGCGAGTGCGAGCTGCGCGCGTTCGCTATGAGTACCGGCCCCACGGGCGCCCGCCATGTCGATATCATCGCTGAAGATGGCGCCCTCAAACCCGAGATCCTTACGCAGCACCTGCCGCAACCATACCGCCGAGAAACCGGCGGGCGCCGTGTCCACTTCCGGGTAAATGACATGCGCCGGCATGACGGCGTCTAGCCCCGCGCGAACCAATCCGGCAAAAGGCAACAGATCCGCGCTGCGTATGGCTTCAAAGCTCCGGCTATCCACGGGGATCTCGCAATGAGAATCTGCCGCGACCGATCCGTGACCGGGGAAGTGCTTGCCAACCCCCGCCATACCCGCCTCGTGCATCCCATCTAGATAGGCTTCGGCGAGCCGGATGACCGTCCGCGGATTAGGGTGAAACGCCCGGTCTCCGATCACCTCACTCACGCCATTCCCGAGATCGAGTACGGGCGCAAAGCTGAAATCGACGCCCAAGGTACGCAGCTCGAACGCCATGAGCCAACCGCACTCCCGGGACATGGCCTGGGCGCGCTGCGGATCCTTGTCATGGTGCCGGCCCAGGACGGCGCAGGGCGGCAGCGCCGTAAAGCCGGGACGGAAACGTTGCACTCGCCCTCCTTCGTGGTCCACGGCCACGAGCAAGGGGGGATCCCGCACGGCATGGATCTCCGCGACCAAGCGCGCGAGCTGCTCCCGGCTGGTGTAATTGCGCGTGAAAAGGATCACGCCCCCCGCAGCCGGATGCGCCAGCAGATCCCGTTCACCGGGCAACAGCTCGGGACCCTGGAGATCGAACATGAGAGATCCTAATGGCGCGTACATTTAGCTCGCATTAGCCTGACGATCGAATGCTTCCTCGCTCCCCGGGGAAGAACTCTCCGCGCGAAAGGCCTGCGGGACACCGGGCACAACATAGGATATCCTATTTTCGCACGCAGCCGAGCGCCTGCACTATGCATATCGAGATCAGACTGCGGCACCAAGAACTCCGGTTACTGGCGGGACGCGACATCGTTCGTCGCTATTCCGTTTCGACCGCCAAGAACGGCCCCGGGGAAATGGAAAACAGTGAATGCACGCCGCGCGGATGGCATGCGATCTGTGAGAAGGTCGGCGCGGGTTGCGCAATCGGTACCGTGTTCGTCGCCCGCCAAGCGGAGTGTGAGGTCTATGTTCCCGAGTTTCGCGCTCGCTATCCGGGAAAAGATTGGATCCTCACGCGCATCCTGTGGTTGACCGGCTTACAGCCGGCCTTCAACCAGGGCGGGTCCGTCGACACCAGGAAGCGCTTCATATATATCCACGGCGCCCCCGATGATGTCGCGATGGGCACTCCGGGATCGCGCGGATGCATCCGTATGCGCAACGCCGACGTTATCGATCTCTTCGACCGGGTCGAGGTCGGTACCCGCGTCCTGATCCGGGACGATGCGCTCTGACGCCGGCACGGAGCGACGCGCCCGAGGGCTGCGGGTCCATACGCTTAAGCGCCGTGTTGCCCGTACGCTCAGCAACCTTGCGAACAATTTGTTCTATCGGGTGTACCGCCCCGAGTGGCGCGCGTTTGACGAACTGGTCACAAAGCATTCCGCTGACAGCCGCGACTTCTTCTTCGTGCAGATCGGCGCCAATGACGGCGTGACCCACGACTTCTTGCACCGTTACATCCAGACGTATCGATGGCGCGGCATCCTCGTCGAGCCTGTCCCGGCCTACTGCGATCTTTTGCGCGCCCGTTACCAAGGTGTTCCCGCGGTCGTCATCGAGCAGTCGGCGATCTCGAGTTCCGAGGGCACCCGAACTCTTTACCGCATCGAAGATCCCGCCGCCGAGCTTCCGGCCTGGTCCAAGGGCCTCGCCTCGCTGCACCTGGACGTCATCAAGAAACACCGCTGGGTGATTCCGGATCTGGAAGATGTGATCGTCGCCGAGCCGGTACGGTGTCTCACGCTCGAAAGCCTACTTCGCAAGCACCAGGTCGAGAAAATCGACCTCTTGTCCATCGATACGGAAGGTCATGACTTCGAGGTGATCAAGCAGATCGACTTTACGCGCTTTAGGCCGCGGATGATCGTCTACGAGCACAAGCACCTACAGCGCGAGGTGCGACGGCACTGCGAGAACCTGCTAGAGGCCCAAGGCTATCAGCTTAGGAAGCACCTGAGTAATACCTTGGCATCTCTGCCTTAATGCGTGGACTGATCGGTTTGCCGGTTGGCTCCAGCAGGGGCAGCAATATCTCCATGACGCGGTCCACGGCGCCGCGGTTCTCGGCTCCGGTTAGGAGAATCCCCTAGCCAAGAATCAGGGTTGCCCCGATTGCAACCACGCCAAGACGTATGATACATAGCAAAATTGTAAAACAAAGTCGGTCGTTACATTATAGTCCGTCCGAGAGGTTCCCTAGCCCAGGTTTGCGGAATCCACCGTGGAGGAGGCACCGATGAACAAGAAGCCAGGCCATTCCATTCCATCCCCTACATAGCGTCCCGGTCTCGCGCGCCGGGCGCATGAAGACACAGAGGCGAACCATTCGCTCGACGACGGCTTTGGTCATGTAAAGCGATTATTGAGACCCTACACTAGGATTGATTGGAGGCACTTCCATGACTACGAATAACCGTCGTTCCCGAGCCCTTGTTCTGTCGTTTGCCGCCTTTGCCGCTGTCGCCGTTCCTGCGCCGCTCTACGCCCAGGGCCAGAACTGCCCGGCCGGCGCGCCGGCCCAGGATCCGAACGTCCCCCAGGAGCTGCAGGCGTTTAACAGCGGGATGAACCAACTCTGGCCCGGCGCCGTCGCCGCCGCGCAAAAGATCGATCCGCTCACAAACCTCCCGCTGTTCCAGGAGGTATCCGCGTGCGGCAGTGATGGTGACACTGTATGTGGTCTAAATTTCGCCTCGTGCGAGCATCGAACGGTGAACATCCAGCTCGACCAGATCACCGGGCTCAGTCAGCTGTCGGCGTCGTCCTTCTCGAACATGACGGTGCAGGGCTTCAACCCCAAGGAGATCGCGCAGCACACCGCCAAGGGGCCGGACGCGAGCAAGATCACCGACGGGGTGTTCGCGGAAGAGGGCACGTCGTGGAATGATCCCTCCTACACCGTCGTGCTGACGAGCGGGGTCTCTAGTTCGCAGTTCCAGAATGCGCTGCTCCAGAGTGCGCTAACGATCGACCTCGGCTCACTCATTCAGATCTGCACCAGCAGCCAATGCGGCGGGGCCACCGTGCAGGCCGACCGGCACTCCTTCGCGTTGGAATACTCCACGGACGGTACGACCTGGTTGAGCTACGGTACGGTCCCGTACAAGGATTCAGACGGCCTACACACCCGGAGTGTGACGATCGCCAGCTCGTTTGACAGCCAGCCCGTCACCGCGCAGTACGTCCGTGTGTATGGGCGGGACGACAAGGACGGCAATAACGACTACGCGATCTCGGAGGTGGAGCTTAAGGACTCCGAAGGAAAGATCATTTCCATCAACAAGCTCGCCATCGGCCCCCGGCCCTACCAGATCACGGACGGGGTAGGGGCGCCCGAGGGCCACACCTGGAACGACCCGACCTATGCGGCGGTCCTGCGGAGTGTCGGGGTGGCCAACGCTCTCGTGATCGATCTCGGGGGATTGGTGAATGTCTGCGGCAGCACCACCTGCGGACCGACGGTGCAGGCCGATCGGCATCCCTTCCAGTTCGATTATTCGCCCGATGGGATCAACTGGGTGCCCTGGAGCCAGGTTCCGGAAGTCTCGGGCTCCGGCCTCATAACTCGGACCTCAAGCCAGATAGCCGCCAACCGCGTCAACCCCAACCTCCAGAGTTTCACCGCCCGCTTCGTGCGCCTGTATGGGCTGCCCGCCGACGACGACAACTACTCGATCTCGGAGGTCACGCTGCGGAACACCGCTTCGGGCAATCCCGTGGTGTCCCAAGGGAAACTGACCTACGGTCCGGAGCCCTTGGAAACCGACGGCCAGGTCGCGCCCGAGAGCGCCGACTGGAACGATCCCCGCTATGCTAACATCCTCGCCCCGTGCGGGCAGTCGACGAGCACCGTCTGCGCCCAGGGCTCGCAGACCGGCTTGACCGGGGCCCTGCTCATCGATCTGGGCCAGGTGTTCGGCCTCGAAGCCATCCAAGTCCAGGCCGATCGCCACCAGTTCCAGATCGATTACCGAGCGAGCCCCACCGACCCCTGGCAGCCGCTCTGGACCGTGCCCTCGGTGAGCGGGAGCGGGCTGCTCACGCGGCCGTCCTGCCAAACGCCGCCCTGCCCGCCCCAGAAGCTCGCCGGACAGCAGGCCCGCTACCTCATGGTGTACGGCACCGCAGGCGACGATTCCAACTACTCGGTATCCTCGGTGAAGGTGTACACCCCCATCGCGAAGACGGCCTGCGCCTACGCCTCCTTCGCCGACGCCGCCCAGCAGGCCGCCGCCTGCAGCTATGACGGCACGATGACGACGGACATCATCGCGCCGGGCGGCGCGCTCCCAACCTCCTTCACTATCGTGAAGGCGGAAGCGCATTATCAATGCTGCTGCGACATAACCGGCTCGAGCTTCCCCGTATCGGTGGCAGATTTCCCGGACAACACATCATGCACCGGCAATCTGCAGTTGCCGCAGGAGGCCTCGGGCCAGTTCTGCTCGGCCACCTGCGTCGGCGGCGCCACGCCGGACTCGGCGCTGACCTTTGCCGGAGTCAACACGGACTTCACGCTGACCGACCTGAAATGCAATCACAGTTCGGAGGGCCCGGGGGCCACACAACTGAAGGAGGGAGTGGAGGCGCTGGCGGCGGGCACAGCCGCGGCCGCGGTCGAGCAGCTCTTCGTCGAGGTCGCCGTGAGCCCCTCGACTACGCCGAGCGGGCAAAAGCCGCCGCTGATCCCCAGCGGCCAGTGCCAGCCGCCATCTTCACCGTCCGCTAACACCCAGCTGAGCGGCAGGGCCACGCACGTCGGCAAGGCGAGCGAGGGCGGGCAGGTGTCCTTGAGAGGCGCCGTCAGCGCGCCGGACGCGCCCCCGCTGCATACGCTCACCCTCGCTCTGGACCGCGTGCTGCACGAGCACGGCGGGGTCGAAGAGCTGGTCCGCACCGCCGGCGCCGGCCTGCCGGCCGTACCGCTCACGCTGCTGCCGCAAAAGGGCAGCAATGCGAACCGTGCGTTGTACGCCACGGCGCCCGGCGTCAAGCCGAGCTTCCGCGCGGAGGTGAGGAATGCGCCCGGCGGCCAGCTCGAGTTCAGCCTCGACGTCCGCGGCGCCCACATGCCCACCCTGCCCACCTGCACCGAAGGCCCCTCGCCCAGCGTGTTGCTCGGTACCGGCTTCAGCCTGGGAACGGATGGCGGGCCGCGGATCGACGTGCATGCGTTGCAGGACTGGCAATGCGAGGGGAAGCATCGCCTCGCCACGCCGTAGGCGGCCCCCGAGAGCGGTAGCAACCCCCTCGAAAGAGGGGGCTGCCGGACGACGGTGGCGCGTTTGTCATGATTCGCCCACCGGCACCCTACCCAAGTGAAGCCCGTCCAATCGCAACCGGCTGGAACCCTGACAGGAGGCTGGCATGTACCGGGGCTGGTCTATACATGACCCACCCAACCTAAGCAAAATCAGCCGCCATGCCGACCTTTGCCCAAGGACCGCAGATGGACCCCGAGGAAACCAAGGCTCTCCGCACCTACTGCAAGGCCGACGTAGAACGGCTCTGCCCAAATTGCAGCCCGGTGGCGGTCGGATTAAAGCTTGCCTAATGTCAAATAAGGAACAAATGTCGGTCGGTTGCGCCCAAGCACTGAGGAAGTTGAAGAAATCAAAGCAATAGGCGAAGCCAGTGGGGTGCTCTTGATTTCCGTGCTCGAATTACCCGAACCTAATGAAAGTGGAGAGTGACGCCATGAACCGCGAGCCGGGTACCGCGCTGCATGCTGCTCTTTGATCCTCCATACGGAATCCGCTCCTGATGCCCAAGACCTGCTGACGGGCCCAAGGCTATCAGCTTGCGAGGCACCTGAGTAAATAGCTTGGCGTATCTGCCTTAATCAGCGACCGTTTGGTTTGCCGGCGGCTCCAGCAGGGGCATCAAGATCTCCATGACGCGGTCCACAGCGCCGCGGTTCTCGGCCACCACTGCTCGAGCGCGACGCCCGGCGGTTGCGCGCAAGTTAGAATCGGCGAGCACGATGCGGAGCCGGGACAGAAGCTCGTCCGCATCATTGACCACCCACGCGGCCTGGGAAGCGGTAAGCAGATCATACACGGCGGTGAAATTGAAGATATGCGGGCCGCTGACGACGGGGACCCCAAGTGCGGCGGGCTCGAGGGGATTGTGACCGCCCACGGCCACGAGGCTGCCGCCCACGAAGGCTACCTCTGAGAGCGCGTAGAATAATGGCAGCTCTCCCATCGTGTCCGCGAGAAACACGTCCGGCCGCTCGCTCGAAGGGGCAGTGCGCCTTGCAGTCGCGAAACCCCGCTGCCGGCAGAGGTCATAAACCTTTCCAAAACGCTCGGGGTGACGCGGGGCCAGCACCAACAGCAGTCCCGGATCGCGCTGGTGTAGGACCGCGAACGCCGATAACACCTGCGCTTCTTCACCTTCGTGGGTGCTGGCGGCTGTCCAAACCCGCCGGCCGGGAGCGACTTCTCGCTTCAAGCGCGAAGCGCGATCTTGGAGATCACGCGGGGTGGTGACATCAAACTTGATATTACCGGTGACATGCACCAGAGACTCGGACACGCCGAGCGCCATGAACCGCTCGGCATCGGCCGGCGACTGCGCGGCGACCGCAGTGACCCCCGCCAACATCCCACGCACGCTGGCCGGCCAGCGCCGATACCCGGCGAACGACCGCTCGGACAACCGCGCATTGGCGATGAACACCGGGATTCGCGCGCGCCGGCAGCAATGCAGTAGATTGGGCCAGAGCTCGGTTTCCAAGATTACCAAAGCAGCGGGGCGAGTTCGTTCGATAAAGCGCCGTAACGCCACGGGGAGGTCGAAGGGCAGGTAGCAATGGCGTACCTCATCTCGCAACAGGCGGCGCACCGTGGCCGCTCCGGTCGGAGTCGTGGTGGTCACCATGATCGTCATCGGCGGGACGCGTGCCAGCAGTGCGCGCACCAGCGCGGAAGCCGCTTGCGCCTCACCGACTGAGACTGCATGCACCCACAGCTTGAGTCCAGCCGAGGGAAGCGCCGGCACAAAGCCCAGACGTTCCGGCCAACCCTCCCAATAGCCGCGGTTGCGCACACCCAAAAGCGCGAGCCGTACCAATAACAACGGCGTCAGGAAATAGAGGACGAGGGTATAGATTCGCCGCAAGCGTTCAGCCAATCGAGATATTTTCGCACGCCTTCCTCCAAGGCCAGAAACGGCCGGTCGTAAGCGAGCGCGCGGAGTGCACCGAGATCGGCCTCGGTAAACGCCTGATAATGGTCGAACAACTCCTTGGGGAAGGGAATATACTCTATCGTCCCTTTCCCGTGCCAGGCGATGACCGCCCGGGCCAAGTCATTAAACGACCGACTGTGGCCGGTGCCGAGGTTGAAAAGGCCCGAATGTTCGTGATGCTCCAAAAACCATAGGCACACGGTGACGACATCGTCGATATAGACGAAATCGCGCCGCTGTTCGCCGTTGCCGTATCCGTGGCTACCGGAAAAAATCCGCACCGCGCCCTGGCTCCGCAACTGGCAATCGAGATGATAAACGAGGCTCGCCATCGGCCCTTTATGGCCCTCGCCCGGCCCATAGACGTTAAAGAAGCGCAGTCCCACCACCTGCGTTGGGGACGTCGGGAGCCGGCGCCGGACATAGTCATCGAAGAGCAGCTTGGAATACCCATAAACATTGAGCGGGACCAGCGCGTCTTGGGTTTCGACAAATGTCTTGCTTTGTCCATAGACGGCCGCGCTCGAGGCGTAAATCATCCTTACCCCATGGTCAAGGCAATACTCGAGTAACTCCTTGGAATAATGGTAATTGTTGCGCATCATGTAGCGTCCCTCCCAGAGGGTGGTTACGGTGCAGGCGCCACAATGGAATACGATTTCGGGACAAATACCCAGCGTGCGATTGCGTCGCAGCTCGGCAATAAAATCATCCTTGTCCCAGTAATCCCGGATCCGACAGCGGGTGAGGTTTTTGAACTTCTCTCCCCGTTCGAGGTTATCGACCACCGTGATGTCATCGTGACCTTTGGCGTTCAGCCCTTTAATGAGTTGGCTGCCGATAAAACCGGCGCCGCCGGTGACCAGGATCAAAGCGGCTCGGTCTCCCGCACGCGGGCCAACTCCGAGAGGATCCTCGAGGTCGAACACCCTTCTTGGTAACGCAGGGTCACCACCTGCCCGCCCGCAGCGGTGACACAGTCATGCCCCGCGATTTCGGCAATGGCATAGTCCCCGCCCTTGACCAGCACGTCGGGTGAAACGCGGCAAATTAGTCGCCTCGGGGTGTCTTCCGAGAACGGCACCACCCAATCCACCGGCTTCAGCGCCGCAAGCACCGCGATGCGCTGCGCGAGCGGATTCACCGGCCGGCCCGGGCCTTTGAGACGGGCTACCGAAGCATCATCGTTTACCGCGACCACCAAGCGGGAACCCAATTTTCGCGCCTCATCGAGATAGCGCACGTGACCCGCGTGCAGAACATCGAAGCAACCGTTGGTCATGACGATGCGTTCACCACGCCTGCGGGCCAGCGCGATGCGTTCGATCAAGACCTCTTCCGTCACGGCGGCGGCGTCCGCAGCCCCGTCCCTGTTCCAAGACGCCTCGATTTCCGCCGCCGTGACCGCGGCCGCGCCGAGCTTTGCCACAACCAGACCGGCAGCCACATTCGCCAGCGCGGTCGCGCGTTGCAGATCGAAGCCCGCGGCGAGACCGGTGGCCAAAACCGCCGCCACGGTATCTCCGGCGCCGGTGACATCGTAAACGTCGCGCGCGTTGGCCTCCAAATGGCACGCTTCGCCATGGCGCGGAATGAGTGTCATACCGTGTTCCCCGCGCGTCACCAATAAGGCTCCAAAATCCATAGCGGAGCATAGCTCGCGCGCCTTGACGATGATCTCATTCTTGCTCGCGCAAGGACCGACAACGGCGCAAAATTCCTTCAGGTTCGGCGTTACGATGGTAGCACCGGAGTAGCGGGTAAAATCACCACCCTTAGGATCGACCACGACCGGCTTTTCGGCGTCACGGGCGAGCTTTATCAGAGTAGGTGCATCCATTAACGCCCCTTTGGCGTAATCTGACAATACCACGATGTCCGCAACGGGAAGGTGTTGACAAAAATCATGTGTGGGTCCATCGCTCTTAGGTATGATTGACGGGTCCTCAAAATCGAGCCGTAGCAACTGCTGGTGCTGGCTCAATACGCGGAGCTTCGTGACCGTGGTGAATCCTTCCACGCGCGTCAGGGCACAAATGACGCGGTGCTTTTTTAGCTGTTCTAAGACCCGCTGCGCGGCTTCGTCGACGCCGGTGATCCCGATGAGCGTGACGCGGGCTCCGAGACTCGCTACATTCACGGCAACGTTCGCGGCACCTCCGGGACGATCCTCGCGCTCGGTTATACGCACGACGGGCACCGGTGCCTCGGGCGACACGCGCGTGGTCGACCCCGACCAATAACGGTCGAGGATGACATCGCCAACCACCAAAACCGAGGCGGTGTGAAAGGACAGGGATACGATCGCCATCGGTTTGTCGTCGCTAAGGAGATCAATCAGGGCGAATGGACTGCGGGGATAGTACCATACCGCCTGGCGCCGGTCGGCTAATCGAAGCATACCAAAGTGTGATCGTAGCCGACTTGCGGCAGACACGAGGTACTTTTAGAGTAACCGGTACGATTCGTCGGCTCTCAGCCTAAAGCCATGCTTCGCTCCTACCTCCGCGCGACCTCAATCAACCTTCTCGTTTCGCTCGCGGCGATCGCTGAAATCCCGCAGCCCTTCTCCGCCTCTTACTCGTTGCACACGAGCGGCTTAAAGGTGGGCGAGTCCCTGCGTGAACTAGAAAAAGAAAAGACGGGGCGGTATGTTTTTCGTTCCGAAAGCCGCTCCAGCGGCATCCTTGCGCTCTTTGTTAATGATCGCGTCGTCGAAAAAAGCACCTGGTCGCTTTCCGGAGAAGACATCCACTCGCTAAGCTACGACTATCGTCAAAGCGGCGGCAAAAACAGCGTCCAAACCGTACGGTTCGACTGGCGCTCCAAGATGATTGATAACCACGAGGATAAGAAAACTTGGCGCTTACGCTTGACGCCGAACCTATTCGACAAATTGTTATACCAGATCGCCATCATGCGCGATCTCGCCGCGGGAAAGCGAGACCTCGCCTATCAAATTGTCGATGGCGGCGAGATCAAAGATTACCGTTTTACGTATCTCGGGGAGGAAACGGTGGCGACGCCGCTCGGAAAGATACGCGCCGTCAGACTCGAACGGCGGCAAGGAAAGAGTAAGCGTTCGACAACATTTTGGTGCGCGATTCGGTGGCGGTATCTACCCGTGCGCGTGGACACCACCTCTAGAAAGGGCAGGCGCATCACGGCGCTAATTGAACGGGTAACCGGCATTCCCGACGTGCACAACGAACCAGGAACACCCTGAGCGGGTGCGGTCCCGCAGCCGTGCCAGGGCTCGCTGTTCGGTCGTTACGACCGGCCATTCCTGACGTATTGAATCAGTTGCGCCGCCGGAACGTAACCCCCCAACTCCTGCCCGTCTTCGCTGATGAGGGCGGGCGTACCCCTCACCCCCATGCGCGTTCCAAGCTCGTAATGCGTCTTAACAGGATTATCGCAAGTCGCCGCTGGCACGGGCTTACCGGCTTTGGCCTCGGTTAGGGCCGCTTTTCTGTCCGCCGCACACCAGACCGATTCCGATTTCTTGAAGGATTCCGAACCCTCGCCCGCGCGTGGAAATGCGAGATACCGAACCGCGATGCCCGCCGCGTTCAAGGTCCCGACTTCCTGGTGGAATTTACGGCAGTAGCCGCAATCGACGTCGGTATAAACATACAACACGTACCGCGTGTCCGGCGGTGCAAACTCGATCATGGTGTCGGGTGGGACGGCCTTTAAGCCCGTGATCCGTGCCTGGGCCCGCCGCTCGTCGCTGATATTCCTCTTGGACTTGAGATCCATCAGATCGCCTTTCAATACGAACCGTCCGTCATCGGAAACATAGATCACTTCTCCTCCGAGCACGACTTCGTGCATTCCCTTGAGCGGCGCCGGGCGTATCGAGGCTATCTCGATTCCCGGCAAGGATTCGCCAAGCACGGACCTAAGCCTTTGTTCCACGGAGCTATCCGCTAAGACGGCGGCATGCGCGACGGACAGTGCTCCCGCTAAGATCGCCATTTGTATACGCATCTCAATAATTCCTCGCTAATGTTTACCCCGGCCAGGGTACTCCCTTCTGGCCAGAAGTTAATCTAACGTTTCTATCCCGCCCGGCACTTCAGCCGGGGCGCGATAAAGCTCCTCAAAGGACCCGTGTAACAGCCGATATACACACGCAAAGAGCCAGGACGCCCCACCGACGATGACACCGGAAGCCCAAATCCAAAGTGCCGACGTGACACTGAGTAAGTACCGACTCCTACGGGAGCTTGGCCGTGGCAACATGGGCAGCGTGTTTCTTGGCCGAGACCTTTTTATCGACCGTTTTGTCGCCGTGAAAGTTGCTCATCAAGAGCGCTTAACTTGCCCGGAAACCAGTCAAATTTTCCAGCAACTCTTCTTTAACGAGGCTAAGACCGCTGGGATGCTGATGCACCCGAATATTACCGCGATATTCGACGCCGGCATAGAAGGCTATTCCCATTACATCGTGATGGAGTACGTTCCCGGCGGCCAGACCCTGGCCGATTTCTGCAACGTTCACAAACTGCTCTCGCTCGACGAGCTGATCCGCATTTTCTACCGATGCGCCCTGGCGCTCGATTATGCTCACAAAAAGGGGGTAGTGCATCGGGATATCAAGCCCAAGAACATCCTTCTGACACCCGAACAAGACGTAAAAATCTCGGACTTCGGTATCGCGGTGCCTGCCGAAGGCGTCGATCCGGCTACCCTCGATCTCGCCGGCTCCCCGCTCTACATGTCTCCCGAACAGGTTAAACACGAGCCGCTCACCGGACAAAGCGATCTGTTTTCGCTTGGCGTCGTGATGTACCGCGCCTTGACCGGCAAACACCCGTTTATGGCCGACAAGATCGCCGCAATCAATCTCATGACCTTGAACGCGGACCCGGCCCCGCTACGGCAAGTTCGATCAGACCTGCCGGAGATTATGGAACGCATCGTCAAACGCGCCATGGCCAAGGACCCCGCACGGCGCTACAAGACCGGCATTGACATCGCCGGTGATCTTACTTTGGTGTTAGACCAAGTCCAGTTTGCATCCTGACGCGCCATTTATTCTTAACCTACTGCTATCCGCGCGGATGGTGGGCCGCGTGCAGTTCCTTGAGCCGGCTTCGCGCCACATGGGTATAGATTTGCGTCGTCGCGATGTCGCTGTGCCCGAGGAGGAGTTGCACGACGCGAAGATCCGCGCCGTGATTCAAAAGGTGGGTCGCAAACGCATGCCGTAAGGTATGCGGAGAAATAGGTTTGTGAATTCCGGCCTGACACGCATACCGCTTCACCATTTTCCAGAACGCCTGCCGCGTGATGCACTGACCGCGCTTCTTGATGAACAAGCCCTCCGCGCCGCCGCCCCCCAGCAACGCTGGGCGCGCGAGATCCAGGTATCGGCCGATAATGCCCAATGCGGTGTCCCCCATCGGCACCAGCCGTTCCTTGCTCCCCTTGCCCGTCACGCGCACCACACCTTGCCGTAGATTGATCTGGCTGCACGTGAGCGTGACCAGCTCCGACACCCGCAAACCCGTTGCGTAGATAAGCTCAAGCATCGCACGGTCCCGCATCCCGATGGGCTTGTCCTCATCGGGCGCCCGCAGCAGGGCATCCACCTCCGCTTCCGACAATGTTCCCGGCAAAGACCGCGCTAATCGCGGTCCTTGCACTCGTTCCGTGGGATCCTCCTTCACCATGCCTACCCGTAATAAGTGGTGGTAGAAGGCGCGCAAGCTCGACAGGCGGCGTGCCGTGGTCCTTGCGGACACGCTGTTGCCGAGATATCGCAACAGATCGCAGCGATCCACGCATTGTAGATCGCGGGCGTCCTTCCGTAACCAGCGACTAAACGCGGTGAGATCGGAACGATAGGCGCTGAGCGTATGATTGCTTAGCCCGCGTTCCATCCAGAGGCCATCGAGAAAACGCTCGATGACCGACACGTCGGCCGCTTCGCGCGCAGTTTCAACGCCCGGCGTCGGTTTCATGGGCGAGGAGTCAGCGCTTGATTTCAAGTGATCGATCGGCGCCGCCGGTATAGCCGCCGAGACCCACAGAGGACACCACGCGGTGGCAAGGGATTACAATCGGGATCGCGTTTCAGCGCGCCGCCTCGCGTCTGGATCCCTAGGCTTCCTACCGGGCTCATTAGCACCGCATCATAGGATCGGCCCGCATCGCAAACGCCGTCGTCCCTTGCACGGGTTCTATTGGCGCTATACCTTTTCCTTAATTCTAGCAGCCTTACCGCTCAGATGACGCGTGTAATACAGCTTGGCCCGGCGCACATCGCCGCGGCGTTTAACGACGATTTCCTGGAGCAAAGGGCTATGCAGGGGAAACACGCGTTCCACCCCTTCACCGTGCGATATCTTGCGTACCGTGAGTGACGAGTTAAAGCCGCGATTGCGCCGCGCGATCACGACCCCTTCGAACGCTTGCAGGCGCTCCCTCTCGCCCTCTTTCACCTTCACCTGGACAACAACCGTATCGCCCGCACGGAAATCGGGCACTTTGCGATCCATGGCCGCGGATTCTAATTGGCTGATTATCTGACTCATGAACGAACTCCCTACCGATTCATCTTGTTGCTATCTTAACATGCTGGCGGCCCGTGTTTACGATCCCTTGAAACTGCCGCCGCCGCTAGCACCCGATTCGGCGGGCCGATCGGTGACAAATTCATCCAGCAATTCCCGCTCCTCGGTCCGCAATGGCCTAGTTTCAAGCAAATCCGGGCGCCGTAACCAGGTCCGTCCCAAGGCCTGTTTTAAGCGCCAGCGGCGGATCGCCTCGTGGTTGCCGCTCAGCAACACCGGGGGTACCGCCCTGCCATCGATATCTTCCGGTCTGGTGTAATGGGGATAATCCAAGAGACCCCTGTAAAAAGAGTCCTCGCGGGCCGAGTCTTGGTGACCAAGGGATCCCGGTAACAGGCGCACGAGCGCGTCGATTAACACCATAGCCGCCAACTCGCCCCCGCTGATGACATAATCTCCAATCGAGCATTCCTTGTCGACTTCCGCCTCGAGCAAGCGTTCGTCCATACCCTCGTAACGCCCCGCCACGAGGATCAACTTGTCGCGCGCAACCAGCTCCGCCAGGTAGGTCTGTTCCAAACGCCGCCCTTGCGGTGTCATGGCAACCACCCAAGCGTCGTCCCCAAGCCATGCCGCCGCGGCGCGGATCGCGTCCCGCAGCGGTTCGTACATCATCACCATGCCCGGTCCGCCGCCATAGGGGCGATCATCGACACTGCGGTGCTTATCGCGCGTAAACTTCCGGGGATTCCAGAGGCGCAGTTGGACCAGACCCCGCTCGACCGCCCGGCCACTGATCCCATATCCCGTGAGAGCATGCAGCATCTCGGGAAACAGCGTCACGACTCCAAGCTGTAACATGCTATTCCCCACGGTCCTGCTGCAAGGACCTTCGCGATCGGGTTAGAAAATTAACTACTCGGGTTCCCAACTTATCTCGATCCGGGAATGTTCCAAAGCGACGCGCTGCACATAAACACCGAGTACATAGGGAATCAGGTGCTCGCGGCGCCCCCTAACCACAAGCACGTCGTTGGCACCGGTCGCGATGACATCCACGACCCGGCCGAGGGACGCTCCGTTCTCCGCGACCGCTTCGAGGCCGAGGAGATCGTGCCAATAATGCTCCCCAAGAGGTAGTACCGGAAACTGGCTGCGGCGCACAGCGATGGGGACCCCCATGAGCCGCTGCCCGTCTTCGGGGGCCGAATGATGCGCGAATCGCGCGACCAATCCCTTACCCTTGACGGTTGCGCTCTCAGGCGCCATTTCGCGCCATTCGCCCTCTATGCATGCGTACCAGGGCTCGTACTGCAAGATGCCTTCCCGCGGATGCGTGAACGATAAGACTTTAACATCGCCTCGCAGGCCGTGGATTCCCACGAAACGGCCTACGACAACAAAACCGTCACCTCCTACCGGCACGGCTCAGAGTATGGTAACCGCGGCGATGGGGCACTTACGCAGTGGCCCCGTGTTGTTTCATCAATGTAGCGACACGCTCAGAAACCTTGGCGCCCTTCGAAATCCAATAGCCTGCGCGATCCTTATCGATACGCAGGCCGCTGTTGCTCAAGGCCGCGAGTGGATCGAAGAAACCGACGCGCTCAAGGTAACGCCCGTCGCGCTGGTTGCGGCTATCGGTGACTACGATGTGGTAAAAAGGCTTTTTCTTGGTGCCGTGCCGGCTCAATCGAATGCTAACCATGTTGTTCCTAACCGCCTCAGTTTAAATGATTCCGTCCCCGCTCCATGCAGCTAATCGCGCCGGGGCTTAATTCGCCGTCCCTCCAGCAT
>JBOIDM010000212.1:0-9299 GCA_050740575.1 Gammaproteobacteria bacterium | reverse complement strand
CAGGTGGGCGTCGCGTCGTGGTACGGTCCGGGCTTTCATGGCAAGAAAACCGCGAATGGCGAGCGTTTCAATCAGAACATGCTTACCGCGGCTCACCGCACGTTGCCGTTGGGGACCCGCGCCGAGGTCACTAATCTTGAGAACGGTAAATCGGTTGAGGTGCGGATCAACGACCGGGGGCCTTATGTGAGCATGCGGGTCATCGATCTCTCGCGGGCAGCGGCGGGGCGGTTGCGTATGGTGGCCAAGGGTACAGTCATCGTCAAGATTGAGGCCAATTAATTACAACGCGTATATCAACATCGCCTGTGACTACCAGTAAGCAAAGCCTTAATGGCTCAAGCGTGTGACCGTTTGGATCCACCAGGATTCGCGGAGATCTCAAAGTATTACCGCCGTCATGCCCAAGCCTGTATTCAGAGCCGAACAGGTATACCGCGGATCCTCATGCTCGGGCCAGACGGGCCCCGCCAAACGGTTCCATGGCGCACTGATTTGACTCACAAAAAGTCCTCATGGCCTGTAGATTGCCGCATTGCCGTTACACGGCCAGGTCCGTGTAATTTATCACGCATTAAATGGAGGAGCGTACAATGAAGAGATTAGCATTTTGGGTAGGGGCAGCCGCGCTGGCGGCAGGGGCGCCGTTGGTCCTAGCGGTAGATCCCGCAGTCCCGGATTTTAAAAGCATGGACACAGACACGGACGGCTTTATAAGTATGAAGGAAGCGAGCACTGCGCCCGCAGTGGAGAAAGTTTTCGCGGCGGTTGACAAGGACGGAGATCAGCGTCTGAGCGCCACTGAATACGTAGGTGCCTTCGGCGCCGGCCAGACCGAAAGCGGTGCCGGGAAGGGAGGCTAGGAGCCCGGAGGTTAAATGCCCTCTAAAGGCTTGGAGGAGCCCCTGGGGGATAGTCCCCTGGGGGCCTGAGCTTAGATGACCCTGCGGAACGTACACGCTTAATGTAACCTCCGGTGTTCACCGGTATTTCGGATGCGTCTGTCGAGAATCCCTGTCTTGACACGGAAAGCGCACGTACAACAAGCTTTATACCTAAAAACGCGGCGATTATTCCAAGCGCATGATCGTGAAGCCGCGGTATCGCTCCCCCTCCTTGATGCAGCGCATCTTGATCGCTTTTGCGCTGGTGGTTCTGCCGCTGGTCGCGGCGCTCGTGACGGCGATCCTAGCTGTCGAGCGGCTGGCGGTGCGGAGTGAGCGGGCGGTGCTGGAGGCTGCCGAGCTCGTCGAGGCGAGCCGCCTGCTCGTGGAACAAGTCACCGCCATGGAGCGCAGTGCTCGTCAGCATCAGGTGTTGGGGGAAGGCAGCCTGCATGAACTCTACTTGGGCAGGCGCAGAGGTTTTACAGAGTCTGCGAAAGCGCTGGCCCAACGCAAGTTGAACGCAGCTCAACGTGCTGATCTCGATAAAATCATTGAGGAGGAACGCGCGGTATATGACATCCTCCGTGATGTGGAGGTGAATACTGCTGGCGAGGACAGGGCGGTCGCGGTATTGGCGAAATTTCCGGCTCTCGGCAAGCACGCCCGTGCCATCCTCGCCGACAGTCATAAATCCATCGTACTCGAGGTCGCCAAGATGCACACGGTCGCGGCTGACGTGCAGCGTACCTTTGCGGTTCAGTCGGGTCTGGCATTGATCACGGCGGTCACGGGGCTCGCGTGGGTAGGGGCTTCGTTTATCACCCGACCCATACGCCAGATCGATCAAGCGGTACGGAGCCTGGGCGAGGGCGATCTCTTGCGCACGATCCGCGTAACAGGTCCGAGGGATCTCGAGGAGCTAGGCGATCGGCTCGACTGGTTGAGATTGCGCTTGCTGGAGCTGAATGAACACAAGACCACGCTCCTTCAGCACACCTCCCATGAGCTTAAGACTCCATTGACTGCGATCCGCGAGGGTGTCCAGCTCTTATCGGAGCGGGTCGTAGGCGAGCTGAACGCCAGTCAGACCGAGGTCCTACAAATCGTGGGTCAGAACAGTTTGCAACTCCAAAGGCAGATCGAGGATCTGCTGAACTTCAGTGCGATCACTCAAACCCCTAGCCTATTTTTGGACCGCGAACCGCTGCGCCTAGACCTTTTGACCAAAACCGTCCTCAAAGCCCATAAGGTTTCACTCAATGCCAAGGCGTTAGCCATAAAAGCGGGCCTGGATCCGGTGGAACTGTGCGGGGATCGGCAAAAACTGAAAGCTATCGTTGACAATCTTGTGTCCAACGCGATCAAATACTCCCCGGTGGGGGGGAGCATATGCGTGACCCTGTCCGTAAACGGCGCGCAGGCGATCCTCGACATTCAAGATGAGGGACACGGTATCGCCCCCGTGGAGCGAGATAAAGTCTTCGAGGCCTTTTATCAGGGGCGCGCTCCCTATCAGGGGCCCGTCGATGGCACGGGGCTCGGACTTTCCATTACCCTGGCCTATGTAAAGGCACACAATGGCACGATTGCGGTGGTTGACCAAACACCTGGAGCGCATTTGCGGGTGGTGCTCCCGGTGCAGGATGTTCCGAATGCGACAAGCGCGGAGGCATTCGGAGCATGAAAGGGATGCGCCTCGCATCGGGATCCTGTGCCTGTGTGTCGCCATCGCTTTCGGGGGTTGCACCTCACGGACCGCGCGCGGTCCCGAAGCGATGCCCCTCCTGCAGGAAGAGTGTTCTATGATGCTCCAGACCGATGCCGTGACCGGCAGGCTGCTGCGCGAGATCCAGGAGCTACGCGTTCGGGCTCCGGCGGCTCAGCTTCGCGAGCTCCGCCGCATTGAGTCTGACTTTTCCCGTACGGGTGATTCGGGCGACCGCTTACGGCTTGCGCTCGCGCTGAGCCTTCTCGACACACCGCTTCAAGACGGGTTGCGGGCTCGCAGGCTTGCGAGCGAGTCCCTACGCGCCACACCTGGAGGACCCTACCAGCACGTGGCTAGGATCGTTCTCTCGATCCTCGATGAGAACCAGCGACAGAGCGTGGTGCGCCGACGGTTGGAGATACGCTTGGCCCTGGCGGACCGAGAGCGAAGGCTCCTGGAGCAACAGGTAGAGGCGCTCAAGGAGATCGAGCGGGCAATCAATTCGCGCGACGAGGCACAAACGGGCGCGAGATGACTCCTTCAACGACATCGAACAGGCGAAAGATCCTGCTGGTAGATGACGATCCAGGGCTGCTACGGTTGTTAACCATACGGCTCATGACATCCGGTTACGAGGTGGAGTCCGTCGATAGCGGGGAAAAGGCGCTGGCGCGGCTGCCCGTGTTTCAACCGGATCTCGTGATCACCGATCTCCGGATGGAGGGCATGGACGGCATGGCGCTCTTCAACGTTATCCATCGCCGTGACCCAGTTCTCCCGGTGCTGATTTTGACGGCTCACGGCACGATCCCCGACGCGGTCGAGGCCACCCGCCGGGGGATCTTCGCGTATCTGACGAAACCCTTCGAGGGCGGCGCGCTCCTCGGTCACGTCTCCCAGGCGCTCCGGCTCGGCGTAAAACCCCCTGAGGCCGGTGCGGTCTCTGAGTCGACGGCGTGGCGCTCGGAGATCGTGACGCGGAGTGCCGCGATGGAGGCGCTGTTGCGGGAGGCCAGGCTGGTCAGCGAGGTCGACGCGAGCGTTTTCATATGCGGAGCGAGTGGCACCGGTAAGGAACTTCTCGCGAAGGCCATTCATAAGGCGAGCAGGCGTAGCACGAGACCCTTCATCGCCGTGAACTGTGCCGCGATCCCCGAAGGCTTGTTGGAGTCCGAGCTTTTCGGGTGCCGCAAGGGGGCGTATACCGGCGCCACCCAGGACCGCCCGGGTCTTTTTCAAGCGGCCCACCACGGCACGTTGCTCCTCGATGAGATCGGTGACATGCCGCCGGCCCTCCAGGTCAAGCTATTGCGGACCCTGGAGGAGAAGGAGGTGCGTCCGGTAGGGGCTATCGAGGTTCAGCCCGTCGACGTGCGGGTGATCTCCGCCACCCACCGCCACCTGGAGACCGAAGTCGCCGCAGGGCGGTTCCGCCAGGACCTCTATTACCGGCTAAATGTAGTCACACTCGAGATCCCTTCGCTCGCCGAGCGTCGAGAAGATATTCCCCTGCTTGCATCTCACTTCTTGTCACGGCTGGCAAAGGAGGCTGGCAAGGCAATCAGTAGATTTGCTCCAGAGGCGATGGAGCACCTGGTGCAGGCGCCCTGGCCCGGCAACGTACGGCAACTGCAAAATGTGGTCGAATACACGGTGGCCATCGCCACCACGCCGATCATTCCGGCGACGCTGGTGCAAAAGGCGTTGCGCGACCCGCCCGCCGGCCTGCTTTCGTTCGGTGAAGCCCGTAGCCAGTTCGAACACGACTACCTGATACGACTCTTGCGCACAACCGGCGGTAATGTCAGTCAAGCGGCCCGCTTCGCCCAGCGCGGCCGCACCGAATTCTACAAGCTGTTACGCCGGCACGAACTGGATCCCACATTATTCCGCCGGCCAGAAAAAGGTCAAATCGAGGCATAATGATCCGCTTGCTGCGCCTCGCACGAAGCATAACCGTCCGGGGCGCATCGGATGAGCAAGCCGTCTGAGCTAAATTGAGCAAGAGCGTTCCTGTGAGCACGGTTAAGAACCGCGCACCGCTGACAGCGAGTCAGCACCTGACCGAGACGTTGGCGATTGCCCTTGCCTACATTTCGACCGCGGTGGTTGGGTTCGCGGTCGCCATTCCGCCAGGTAATGTTACACCGGTATGGCCACCCTCCGGTCTCGCGCTCGCTGCCGTGTTAGTGGTCGGATATCGCAGTGCCGTAGGGATCTGGTTAGGGTCCTTTGTTGCCAATGCTTGGTTCTTTACCCATAGTATCGCCCTTTCCACACCTACCGCTGCGGTGCACGCCTCGAGCATCGCCACGGGGTCGACCCTGCAAGCGCTACTAGCTGCCTACTTGATAAGACGCCTGGTGGGGACAATGAGCCCCGATCGTTTGAACGATGCTGTCAAATTCTTAGGGGTCGCGGCGGTAACTTGTTTTACCGCCTCTTCCTGGGGTGTGACCACGCTCGTGTTGGCAGACCTCGTTCCATGGGGCACCTATTCCTATACGTGGTTCACGTGGTGGCTCGGCGACTTCGCCGGGATCCTTGTCATTACACCCTCGCTGCTCGTGTTAAGCGGGGAAGCGTATGCAAAACAGCTTTCGCAAAAGATGACGTTTCCACTGCTCGGCTTTGGTTCAGGCTTGACCCTGATCGGTTTCTTCGCCCTCTGGCAGATCGAAAGACAGGCCGTGGAGGCCAATCTGAATGCGGCACATAGCATTTGGCCGTGGGGATTCCTCCTCGCGGGCCTAGCGTTCACCGCGTTGCTCGCGGCTTATATCGAAACACATCGGAGAGAGGCAACGCTTCTGGCCGCGCGCAACGACTTAGAAACGCGGGTTCAGGCGCGCACGCGTGAGCTCGCTCAGGCCAACCGGGAACTGCGGGCGGAGATCGCGGAACGCGAGCGTGCAGAGGCGTCTTTATGCGATGTGCAGGCCCGACTTAGGTTAGCCTTGCAGTCATCTAATACGGGTCTGTGGGATTGGAACCTCACGAGCAACGAGGTCTATTTTTCACCGGAGTGGAAACGTCAGCTCGGCCATGAGGACGACAAGGTTCCCAATCGCTATGAGGAGTGGGAGTCGCGGCTGCATCCTGAAGATCGCGTCCGCACACTGAACGCGGTGCGAGCCAGTATCGAAAACCCGGCCTGTGGTTACGAGGTGGAGTTCCGCCTCCGCCATAAAGACGGTACTTATCGCTGGATACTCGCGCGTGCCTCACTGCTGCAAGACGCTGAAGGCCGCGCCTACCGAATGCTCGGCTCACATACGGACATCACCGATCGCAAGGAGGCCGAAGCCCAGCTCGCACAGCTTGCGCTTTGCGATGGCCTCACGGGGCTTGGTAATCGCCGTTGGATTGAGGAAGAACTCGAACGCGCGCTCATCGCCTCGCGGCGCAACCGGCAGAAGATCGCGGTGATGTTTATCGACCTTGACCGATTTAAAGACATCAACGATACCCTTGGTCACGAGGCTGGCGATTCCCTGTTGAAGGGAGTCGCCGAGCGCCTCCGGCCAGAGGTGCGGGAGAGCGATGCGGTGGCCCGGCTCGGAGGTGACGAGTTTATCGTTATCTTAATCGACATCGCTCGACCGGAAGACGCTGCGAACGTGGCGCGTAAGCTATTGCGGACGCTTTCGGCCCCGATGAACCTTGGCGGAACTGAGATGGTGATCAGTGCAAGCATCGGTATCAGCCTCTCCCCGGAAGATGGCAGTGATGTGAAGACCTTACTCCATCACGCCGATACCGCCCTCTACCGCGCCAAGGAGTCTGGGAAAAACGATTACTGCTTCTACGCGGCATCGCTCAGCGCTCGCGCTAACAGCCGGTACTGAGGACGCGACCCAGGGCCTACTGCGCAGCGGTTGTGCTCCGGATGCCTTGATGTATGCTCGGTTAGTTTTACAAGCTCGTTCGGAAACTCTTACCGATTCGATCCCATTATTGCCACGACACGCTTGCCCCGGCATGCGTTAACTTTTTGAATGAGCATATAAAGTCGGGCAGAGGCCAGGCCGGGCACGGACAATGCTGTCTACAGATCCAGAGCACTACTATCGCTGCCCATGTTCCCCGTTACCTGCCCAACGTGTCTTTCGCTTTTTGCGGCCATCGTGGGCGGGTCTTTCTTTACCAGCCACGCCGCGCGACTCGATCGAGCCGACGAATTGAAGGAGGTGGCAGATGCAGGTTCTTGACGCAATCACGGACCAGGACGCTTTTTCCGAAAAGCTTGTGCAGGCGCGCCAGAGCGCGTTACTGCTCGACTATGACGGCACGCTCGCGCCCTTTCGCGTCGAACGAGACCGAGCCTTCCCATATCCGAAAGTACGAGAGACACTCAGGCGGATCGCCGCGTTAGGCAACACGCGCCTGGCGATCGTCAGCGGCCGCCCCGTCCGAGAGCTTCCTCCTTTGCTAGGATTTGAGGGCCTGGGATTCGAGCGCCACCGGCCGGAAATCTGGGGTTGTCACGGCTGGGAGCGGCTGCTCCCGGACGGAACCTATCACAGGGCGCGGCCGGACAAACGTTCACTCGAAGGCCTAGCACTAGCCTATGGCAGCATTTGCGCGCTAGCCTGCAGCCGGCTGGGGCGGTGGTTCCCGATTGAGAAGCGCGTGGAACGCAAGCCGGTGGGTCTGGCGCTGCACTGGCGGGGGTGCGGAGCTGCGGTGATCGAGGAAATACATGAGAGCGTGACCCAGCACTGGAAAGGATATGCGCGCGAGACCGGATTGGAGCTAATCGAAATTGAGGAAGGCGTGGAGTTGCGTGTTCCGGGCCGCACCAAGGCCGATGCCGTAGAGACCATCGTGGATGAGGAAGGAAAAGAAGCCGCCGTAGCCTATCTCGGCGACGATCTGACCGATGAAGAGGCGTTCCAGGCCTTAAAAGGAAAGGGACTCACGGTATTGGTGCGTCCCGACCCGAGGCCGAGCGCCGCTGATCTCTGGATCCGACCCCCGCATGAGCTTTGCGATTTCCTATGGTTGTGGGAAGGCTTGCGTGACCGCCAGGAGCTAATGGCATGATGAAGGGAGCGCGGGTGCGGCGTTCGCGATTACCGCGATCCTGGCCCCAACCACCGAGCCTGATCAAGCGGGAGCGACGGTTGATTCTGGTGTCGAACCGCTTGCCGATAATGCTGAGGAAGGACAGAGAGGAGCGCTGGAGCGTGCAACCGGGCTCGGGCGGGCTGGTCACCGCGCTGGCCCCCGTTTTAGAAGAGCGCGGCGGGACTTGGATAGGCTGGCCGGGCACCGGCGAAAGCGACGGAAGTCTCGAACAAGCGGTCACCGAGGCGGGCACCCGCCTCGGATATACGCTGAAGCCCGTGATGCTGAGTCCCGCGGAAGTAGAGGGCTACTACGCGGGATTCGCCAATGAAGTCCTCTGGCCGTTGTTCCACGATCTCCAGTCGCTGTGCAATTTTGAATTGCGGTACTGGCAGAGCTATCGCGAGGTCAACCGCCGATTCGCCAAGGTGATCAGTCAAACCGCGACCGGGGAAGATTTTATCTGGATCCACGATTACCACCTCATGCACGTGGCGGCCGATCTGCGCCGGCTCGGCCTTCGGTCGAATATCGGGTTTTTTCTTCACAGTCCTTTTCCCCCGCTCGACATCTTTCTGAAGCTACCGTGGCGATCGACCCTATTGCAGGCCTTATTGCACTGTGATCTAATCGGTTTGCAGACCTTGCGGGACCGGCGGAATCTCGTGCAATGCCTGCAGTCTCTTGTCAAAGGGATCAAAATACAGGGTAAGGGTCAGGTTCTCACGGTCGCCACCTCGGATCGGCAAATGCGGATCGGTCACTTTCCCATCAGCATCGACTACACCGCATTTGTGAAACGGGCCGCTACTCGAGCGGTCGCGGACCAGGTCAAGGAGCTTCGCGCCCGTCTCCCGGGAGGAAAACTGATTTTCAGTGTGGATCGTCTGGACTATACCAAGGGTATTCCGCACCGCTTGCAGGCTTTCAGGTCTGCGCTAGCCCGGTATCCGGAGCTACGCGGGCGGGTGTCACTGCTCCAGGTGGTGGTGCCGAGCCGCGTCGACGTCCCAGAATACGTCAGGCTCAAAACGGCGATCGAAGAGCTCGTAGGCGCGATCAACGGCGAATGGGCTCAACCGGGAGACTGGTTACCTGTCTGGTATGTATTCGGCTCTCTGAGTGACATTGATCTTATCGCCTACTACCGCGCCGCGGACATTGCCCTCGTGACTCCGCTCAAGGACGGCATGAATCTCGTGGCCAAAGAATATTGCGCGTGCAGCATCGATGATGAAGGCGTATTGATCCTGAGCGAGTTCGCCGGCGCCGCGGCGCAACTCGGAAAAGGCGCGTTGCTGGTGAACCCCTACGATACGGAAGGCGTGGCCGATGCGATCCGCCGGGCTTGTTGTATCAGCGAAGACCAACGACAGGCACGGATGCGCCGATTGCGGCGCTCAGTCCGCAAGTATAACGTCTTTCGGTGGGCCGATGCGTTCATGCGCGTGGCACTCGTTAGGCCGTGCGAGGGAGAGTGTGATGCGGTGCGCCCTACGGAACATTATGAGGCGGCCGGCTCCAAGATAAGGAGAAGACCTGATATCGGTCCCCGTGCCGAAATCGTGTCATTGACATCACAATAACACGCACGTAACCGGCCTTGGGCGT
This sequence comes from Gammaproteobacteria bacterium, assembly GCA_050740575.1. Classification (GTDB taxonomy): domain Bacteria; phylum Pseudomonadota; class Gammaproteobacteria; order JACCXJ01; family JACCXJ01; genus USCg-Taylor. The sequence goes on along the minus strand of JBOIDM010000212.1, from coordinate 23 downwards.
CACGCTCAGAGTGAGAGGAGGGT
>JBOIDM010000211.1:0-4035 GCA_050740575.1 Gammaproteobacteria bacterium | reverse complement strand
GGGTAATCCCACTTTATGCCCATTCGGCACCCCTACCCCTTCCGCTGCATGCCTGGAGAACGGTGAGACCTTCAGCCGTACGTTTGCTAGCCCCGGAACATTCCCCTATCACTGTGTTGTCCATGGGGGGCCGGGCGGGGCGGGTATGAGCGGGACTATTACCGTTAATCCCTAAGCTGGCATAGCAATCCGGCGCGCGCGGTATCGCACACCGGACTAGGCTTAAAGCCGCCGCCTTTAGGGGCGGCGGTTTTCAAGCGATACCTCGCACTCGACCTGTGGAGTTGACCCGTTTTCGTGGAATGCGGTTACTCCCGCAACATGATATCCCGGACCAGCTGACTGACCTTATAGCCCGCTCTGAGCACCAGCACCTCCGGCATCGGCGGCGCCGCCATCTTTTCGCAAAGGCCGTAGATGCCAAAGTATTGCGGCTGGAAGGGGTTCTCGAGCATGAAGACTTCGTCCCGACCAGGCAGCAGGTAGCTGAGGGAAATGAAGTCCGCAGAGATCACCACATCCGGTGGCAGCCGCTCATTGAGCTGCTCGACGAAGGTCACGCGCTCATCGTGGGGAATGCTCCCTTAGTCGAAATTCCAGAGACTGAAGCTGCGGTACTCGCGAATCGGAGGGATCAGATAAAAAACCAGCGCCGCGAGCGCTTCGATGACCAGGAGCGTGGCGACAACCGGCTTGGAGCCCAACGCCGATCGCAGGGCCCTCAGGCGAGACATCTGGCTGGGACGCATGATTGCTATGAGCGGAGCCACTCTGTTCGGCCGGATCCGAGCTCTGCCGCGGCCTTCGCTTTCTCCGTATGCCCGCAGGTCGTCATCCGGGGGCCTCACCAAGACGCTCGCGTGCAATCTCAAGATGGCGGCGAACATCGTCGGCCTCGCTCGATTCCGGAAAATCCTCGAGGAAACGGGCAAAATACTCGGCCGCCTCGCGCCATCGTCCGTCGCGATAGAGCATCATCGCCTCGAGGTGGCTGGCGTCGCGCGTAATCCCCGAGAGCGGCGCTCGATGACGGATCCGGTCGACTATCGCCATCACCCCCTCGAGGTCTCCCGCTCGCTCGCGCTCGCGGACCAAATCGAAGAGCCGCTGCGGATCCTCGGCCCGTTCGAATAGCGAAATGGCGAGAACGGCGACGGCGAGGAGTGAAGCAAGGATCGCGATCCCAATCCTCGAGCGACGAGACGTGGGATCAAGGGGCCCCCGAGCGATGGCCGAGCTTTGCGATCGCCGAAGCCGCCGATGCCCCCACGCGGCGGCTGCCAACCCAGCGAGACCCAGGACCGAAAGCGATTGCCCCAGCAAAACCGGCGGCGTTGCCTCGTAGTGAAGCTCGACGAGCTCACCTTCGGGAACGACGAGCATGAATCCCGGCCCGGCGAGATGAATCGTCTCGGCGCCGGTTACCCGCCAGCGGGGGTGATAACCGATCCGAATCAGGATCGGGTGACCCGGACGACAGCCACGAACGACGATCCGCTCTCGATCGATCTCCTCGACCAGGTCCGGCGGTGTGGAAAGCAGATCGACCGCCAAGCGGCGGTCCGTGAAGACCGGTACCGGTTCGAGGGTCTTGGCCCGCTTGAACCATCGGTACGCCGCTTCCTTCCATCCACGCAGCGGAAGCACCCGCGGGCGCTCGGTCAGCGGCACGGCATAGCGCCCGTCGGCAGCGACGATGCGATGGATCTGGTAGGGGCCGGCGCTGATCTCGCGGGCGAGGCCGGGATGACGCGCGGCCGCCTGCTTTGCCTCATCACTGCGAAGGATCAACTGTGAGACCGCGAGCATGCGCAGATGGGTGATGGCGCGATCGAGATCGAGGCTTGCGCACCCCCACGCCGGGAAGGGACACGAGCCCACTCGGGACACCTCCGACTGGACGAAGAACACGAACGGAGCAACGGGCGACGCTTGCATGTAGAGGCCCTCGAGCGTAGAGCGGCCCGAGAAAAGCGGCAGGCTCTCGAAGGCGCGGGTGGTTCCGAGGGCTTCGTGGTCGTCGGAATGCTCGAAGACGACACGAGGATCGCGAAAGTCTCCCCTCAGGTGCTCGCTCAGGCGCTGCAGTTGACGCCATCCCGGCTTGGCTTCAAAGCCCGAATAGTTCCACTCGATCCAGTCGGAGACGTAGCTCTGCCGCGCCGCGAGCCACGGGAGAAGCGCGAGGAGGATCGCGATCGGCCAGATCCCCGGCGCACGCATTCTCGACAACACCCCACCCATCTCTACGGCCGCGACGAGGCCGAGCGCGACCTGGAGAAATGGTAGGAAACGGATGTCGACCACGCCAAGGGCGGGGGCCAAAAGGTAGAGCGCGGTAGCCGCCGGAATCGCTGCCCACCAGATCCCCGCTGCGGCCATGGCGCTAGGATCGCGCAGGCGTGGCGACAAAGCGCGAAGAACGACGGCGCCGGCGACGCCGGCCGCCGCCGGCCAAAGGATCGGAGGCAGCACCTCTTTCCACTCGCGAAAGCCCCAGGCATCGGCATAGGGCGTGGTCCAGGGCGAAAACCATAGCAGCGGAACTAACCAGGCTCCGAGCAAGAGAAAGGCGAGGCCGTGAATCGCGGTTAGCGCCGCCAGCCGCTCCATCCAGAAGCGCGGCGACGCCAGCAAGGCAAGAGTCGTCATCCCAAGCCAGAGCAGCGGATAACCGTGGGCGAAGCCGACCGCGGCGACCCAAAGCGCGGACAGCGCCACGCCGGCCCTGCGGACCAAAGCGCGATGGATGAAACCGAGGGCGGGAATGGCCAGCGCTAGCCCGAGCGAGTAGGCAAACTCGCCGGAGAGCGTCGAGGGCAGGTTCCCGCCCCACACGGAGTTCGAGTCCATGAACAGAAACGGTAGCGTGGAGAGCGCACCAAGAGCCGGCCCGGGAAACGGAGATCCGGCCATGCGCAGGCCGAGGTAGGCCCCGAGCGGAAGAAAAAAGGTACCGAGCACGGTGCCGAGCTTGAAGGCGACCAGCATGGGTACGACGAGCGATGCCGCCGCCATTGCCAGGAAAGCGAGCGGGAAATAGAACTGAAAGATAGGAAAGCCACAGTAGTTGCCGGGGAACCAACCACTCACCTGCCCTGCGGGTAGGAGCACCTCGCGCAAGTAGATGGCCGAGTAGACGTGGGAAGCCATGTCACCACCGGCGGTCGTGGTCGGCGAGAGCAGCAGTCGCTGCGGAAAATAGGAGGCGAGAAAGGTGATGGTGACGAGGAGCACGAAAGCGTCGGTGCCGAGCTGAGCCGAGGGGTGCGGTTTGAAAGCAGGGACTCCATCTATCGCCGAAGAGCGCTGGTAGCGGCCGGCGATAACGAGAAAACTCCACCAACAGAGGAGCGCAAGCGCGCAGGACCATAGCAGCCACCGGTTCTCCGCCAGCATCGGAGGCTCGTCCGCGATCTCGATCGTCCCGCTGGCGACAACCGTTTGATGGATCGACCTCTCGTCGAGCTCGACCAGGGCGTGAATCGGGTAGCGGCTGCCGGCCAAGGCAGACCGATTCTCAATCGTCACGTCGACGATTACCGTGCCGGAGGCCGGCACCGCCGGCGGGCCGACGAGGACGGCTGCAGAGAGCTCGCGTGGCGGGATCACGCGAAGGCTCGGGATCCTCTCGATATCGCCGAGATTGCCGAGCTCGAGCCGCGCCGTGCCTTGGCCGAGAACCGCAGGAAGCTGCAGCCATTTTGCCGTGATCGAGGGCGCGGGAGGATCGCCGATGGACGCGAGGCCGACATGAACAGCCTGGGCGGGGTATCCGTTGCGATCGGTGTAGTCGACGAAAACGGTATACGGCCATCGCCCCGTGCGGTCCGATGGCATCGTAACCGCCAGCCGTTTCTCGATGAGATGCCCAGGCTCGATCTGATCCGATACTTCACCCCGAACAATTTCGCCGACGAGCTCGAGTGCGGGGACAAGGGCAAGCGCCGGCTCGTCGCCACGGTTCTCGATCTCGATGCTGACGATCAGCTGGCCGGCCTCGGCCACGGCGTTCGCTCGGATGGTGAGTGAGAT
>JBOIDM010000210.1:0-7874 GCA_050740575.1 Gammaproteobacteria bacterium | reverse complement strand
ATCAAGCCATGCAGATCGGCCTCATGGAAACGGTGGGGCTCGATTGGCGGCTCAAGGATCAGTATGTCGACAATATCAAGGCCGTGACGGCCGAGGAGGTTCAGAGCGCGGCGCGCAAGTATTTTGTCGACGACGGATTGACCGTCGCGATCATGCAACCGGTCGCCTCGACCAGCCTCTCCGCAACCGCTGAACGACCGTTATGAGAAATCGTTGCTTTCTCCTGTTGCTGATGCTGTGCGCATGCGCAGCAGCCTCCGCCGGGCCGCGGATCGCGTCCTGGCAAACCGCCTCCGGCGCCAAGGTCCTTTTCGTCCGGGCGAGCGAGATCCCCATGGCCGATGTCCGCGTCGTATTCGATGCCGGCAGTGCGCGCGATGGCGCACAATGGGGATTGGCCGGCTTGACCAATGCGATGCTGGCGGAAGGCGCTGACGGTCTCTCCGGGCAGGTTATCAGCGAGCGTTTCGATGACGTCGGCGCCCGCTATGGCAACGGGGCGCTGCGCGATATGGCCTGGGTAAGTCTCCGCAGCCTCACCGAGGCGGCGAGCCTGGAGGCAGCACTCGCCACGCTCGCACAAGTCTTGCAGTCGCCCGACTTCCCCGCCTCGGCCTTGGAACGCGAGCGTAAGCGCATGATCACGGGATTGAAACAAAGAGAGCAGGATCCCGGCGCCAAGGCGGAAGACGCGTTTTACGTCAGCCTGTATAAAGATCATCCATACGGCTCGCCGCCTCAAGGGAGCGAGAGGACATTGTCGGCGTTAACGCGCGAGGATGTCGTGAACTTCTACCGGCGTTTTTACAGCGCGCGCAACGCGATCGTCGCGATCGTCGGCGATCTCGATCAAGAGCGCGCGGCGGCGATCGCGGAACAACTCGCCTCCAAGCTGCCCCCGGGGGCCAAGCCCTCCCCGATCCCGCCGGCGCCGGCGCTAAACCAAACTCTGGAGGTCAAGGTTCCGTTCGAGTCGACGCAAACGCATGTCTGGGTGGGCGCCCCCGGGATAGCGCGCTTGGATCCGGACACTTTCCCGCTGTATGTGGGCAATCACAGCTTGGGCGGAGGCGGGTTCGTATCGCGCTTGTATAAGACAATCCGCGAAAAGCGCGGCCTGTCCTATAGCGTTTACAGCTATTTCATCCCCATGCGCGTCACGGGTCCGTTTATCGCCGCGTTGCAAACAAGTAATGCACAGGCGGGCAAGGCGCTCGATCTTCTCGTAGCCACCGTGCAGGACTATATCGAGACCGGACCCTCCGCGGCGGAGCTCGAAGCCTCAAAGCGGAATATTCAGGGCGGGTTCCCGTTGCGTATAGACAGTAACAACGAAGTCGTCGAATACCTCGTGATCATAGGCTTCTACGATCTGCCGCTCGATTACTTGGAGACTTACGTGGACCGGGTCAAGGCCGTGAGCCTCAGTGAGATCCGCGACGCGTATCAACGGCGGCTGCACCCGGCGAATCTCGTCAAGATCATCGTCGGGCCGGAACGCGCCGAGACCGCATCGGCACTGCCGGCGGCGCCCCCGCCGCCGCGTCGGCACCTCCATGGCGGCGGCACTCCATAGCAAGGCCCCCGGCAGCGTGCGCATCATCGGCGGCCAATGGCGCCGGACACGGTTGCCCGTGCTCGATGTTCCCACCCTGCGGCCGAGCGGCGATCGCGTGCGCGAGACCCTGTTCAATTGGCTCCAGCCGCTGATCGCGGGCAGCCGTTGCCTGGATCTCTTCGCGGGCACCGGTGTGTTGGGGTTCGAGGCGGCTTCGCGCGGGGCCCGCGAGGTAACAATGGTGGAACAAGACCACAAGGTCATAAAAGCGTTGACACAGGCCGTGCGGCGATTGAGCGCGCAAGCGATCACGATCGTCAACCAGGATGTGCTCACGTATTTGGATGGCCTGGGCCGGCCCTTCGACATCGTCTTTATCGACCCGCCCTTCGCGCACGGACTTTGGGAACCCTGCATGCTCAAGCTGCAAGCCGGGGCATGGCTGCAACCGAGCGCCCATGTATTTCTCGAAACCCCGCGTGGCATCACCCTTTCATTGCCCGCCCGGTGGCAGGTGGAACGCAGCGGTCGCGCGGGGAACGTGGACTACCTGCTCGCTCGGGCCCATTGATCCCTGGCCTCCCATGCGCATCACCGCCATCTACCCCGGCAGCTTCGATCCGATTACCCACGGCCATGCAGATATCGTCATGCGGGCCAGCGGCCTTTTCGAGCGCGTGGTGGTCGCCGTGGCCGCGAGCACCACAAAACAACCCGTATTCACGGCCGACGAGCGGGTCGCGTTCGCGCGGACCGTTTTCGATGGCGTCAAAAACGTCACGGTCTGTCGCTTCGACGGGCTGTTGGCCGATGCTGCGCGCGAGCACCGGGCCAGGGTGATCTTGCGCGGGCTGCGCGCCGTCTCCGATTTCGAATACGAGTTTCAGATGGCCGGCATGAACCGCAAACTCGTGCCCGAGTCCGATACCCTTTTTTTAACCACAGCCGAACAGTATGGCTACATCTCCTCAAGCCTGGTGCGCGAGGTGGCCTCGCTCGGGGGAGATGTGAGTGAGTTCGTGCATCCCGTCGTGGTTAAGGCCCTGAACCGGCGACTGCCGCGGCGTGGGTGAAAACCTCGGCATCGAACCGCCGCCTGGCAATCCTTTTAAGCCTCTGGTTTATCTATGCTCCGCCCTCCCGCGCCGGGCAAGGCACACAAGCAGCCATCGCGACCGCCCACCCCCTTGCAACCGAGGCAGGGGCCAAAGTCCTCGCGGCCGGGGGAAATGCTTTCGATGCGGCGGTCGCCGTAAGCGCCGCCTTGGCGGTGGTGGAACCGTACGCTTCCGGGCTGGGCGGCGGCGGGTTTTGGCTCTTGCACCGGGCCCGCGACGGGAAACAGGTTGTCTTGGACGGGCGTGAGACCGCGCCGCGAGGAGCGGCGCGCGACATGTATGTCCGACCTGTGCCCGGTGCATCGATTAACGCCGCCCTCTTGGCCGCTGTCCCCGGTTTACCGGCGGGCCTCGCGCACCTTGCCGCCCACTATGGCCGCTGGCCGCTCAAGCGATCCCTCGCGCCTGCGATCCGTCTCGCCCGCGGCGGTTTTTTGGTTACACCGCGCTATCGCGAAATGGCGAAGCTGCGGCTCGATGCCTTGCGTACCTCCCCGGCTGCTGCCGCAGTATTCCTGAGCGGCCGCGAGGCGCCGTCCGTAGGCCACCGGATCGTGCAGCCCGATTTGGCCAGATTACTGGCAGATCTCGGCGAGCGCGGCGCAACGGCATTTTATACAGGAGAATTCGCTAGCCACCTGGTGCGGGGCGTCCGGGCCGCGGGAGGCATCTGGAGTCGGGACGATCTTGCCGGCTACCGCGCCGTCGAGCGCGAGCCGATCCGCGTGGATTACCATGGCATTCGCATCGTTACCGCGCCGCCGCCTTCATCGGGGGGGATCGTGCTGGCCGAAGCCCTCAATATCTTGGAGGGCTATGATCTCGATCGCTTCGACGGTCCCACCCGGAAGCATGTGATCGTCGAGGCCTTGCGCCGTGCCTATCAGGACCGCGCAGAGCACTTGGGCGATCCGGATTTTGTCTCCGTTCCCATACAGCAACTTCTGAGCGATCGTTACGCGCGATTGCGCCGGCGAGGCATCGATCTGGAGAGAGCGACGCCTAGCCATCGCTTACCGCAGATATCGGTGTCCGGATCCGGCAACACCACGCATTTTTCGATCATCGACTGCGAGGGTAACCGCGTGGCCGCGACTCTCAGCATCAATAACTGGTTCGGTTCGGGCTACATGGTCCCTGGGACAGGCGTGCTATTGAACGATGAAATGGATGATTTCAGCGTCAGTCCGGGCGTTCCCAATACGTATGGGCTGGTGGGCGGGGAAGCCAACGCGATCGCGCCCCGCAAGCGGCCGCTCTCGAGCATGACGCCAACGTTCCTGGAGGATCGCGATCGGCTTGCGATCGTGGGAACGCCGGGGGGTAGCCGCATCATCAGCACGGTGTTGCTCGCAGTGCTCGATTTCACCGCCGGGCGCCCGATCGCGACCTGGGTGGCGCGCCCCCGGTTCCATCACCAGTATTTGCCCGACCGCATCGAATACGAACCGTTCGCGCTCACACCGAACGAACAAGCTGGCTTGCGGCGGCGCGACCATGCGCTCACGCGTGTAACCCGCCGCTATGGGAACATGCAGGCGATTTTCGTGGATGCCGCAGCTGTTCATGCGGCCAGCGATCCGCGAGGTGAGGGGACAGCACGCGTCTTAGGTCAAAGCTTGTGTACGCTTGCGAAAGCATCGAACCTGCGCTAAGCGTCCGTGTAGGAGGCACCTTAGCCGCCTGGTAACAATAGGGAAAGGAACAAATGGCAGACAAACCTCCATACATGAACGCCTACGGAAATATTCCGTGGACAGTGAAGAACGAAATTCGTCCTGTCGACATCCACTAACCGCATTCCGTTAGGCAGCCAGTGAAAAGGCTACTCCCAAAGCTTGAGCATCGCGCTCAGCCGGTAATTCCTCCGCACCAGTTCATTATTCGACTGGCCCACAGCGGGATCGTCGCACTCGTACTCATTGTCGTCTCGCTGTCCATCGGCATGGTCGGCTACCACATCCTTGAGGGTCTGAGCTGGATTGATGCATTCCTAAACGCTTCAATGCTCCTGGGCGGAATGGGCCCCGTGAATACACCGAGCACCTTTGCCGGAAAGCTCTTTGCGGGCGTGTATGCACTTTACTGCGGCCTGGCTGTTATCCTTGCCACTGGCGTCATTCTCGCGCCGGTCGCACATCGCATCCTCCACAGGTTCCACATGGAGAGCCGCAATCAATGAGCATTAAAGGGCTAAAGGGTGGCGTTGATCATGTTGGCTCCACGGGCATGATGGGTGCGTCGATGCCCAACCGTCGTTGCACCTGAGCCTGTTTGCAACCGACGCGCGTGGGAGTAGAGTGATCAATCAATACTTGGCCAAGAATAACAAAAGAGCCCGCCCCAGCCATGCGAGTCCTCGCCGTTCATCCGAGCCCCCTCATGTATACACGGATCTATCTGCGCCTCGAGCCGCTCGGGCTGGAGCTGGTCGCGCAGGCCGCGCGGCGCGCGGGCCATGAGGTGCGGATCATCGACCTACAGGTCGAGAGTCACCGCGATTTCTTCCGACTGATTGAGAGCTGGGTACCGGAGGTCATAGCCTTCTCGTGCAATTACCTCGCGAATATCCCGGAGATAGTAGACCTCGCCAAGGCGATAAAAGCGGCCCGGCCCCGCTGCTCCGTCTGCGTCGGCGGGCATAGCGCCTCGTTCGTCGCCGAGGAGCTTATCGAGCATGGTGCGGGAGCCATCGACTGCGTGCTCCGCGGTGAGGGCGAGGCCGGAATCGGCCAGCTGCTCTTGGCGGTCGAAAACGACCGCCGGGCCTTAGCCAAGGTGCCGGGCACGGTGGGTCCGGAGGGACGCGGCCCGCCGCCCGTCTTCGTGCACAGCCTCGATGATCTGCACCCTGCGCGCGAGCTGCTTCGCCACCGGTGCCGCTATTTCATCGGTGTCCTCGATCCCTGTGCCTCGATCGAATTCACCCGCGGCTGCCCCTGGGATTGCGCCTTCTGCAGCGCCTGGACCTTTTATGGCCGAAGCTACCGGGAGCTGAGCCCGGAGCGGGCCGTCGAGGACCTCGCGCGGGTCAAGGAGCCGGGGGTCTTCATCGTCGATGACGTCGCCTTCATCCAGGCGCGTCACGGCTACGCCATCGGGGAGGCAATCGCGAGGCGCGGCATCAAGAAACAGTATTACCTCGAAACGCGCGGCGATGTGCTCTTGCGCAACGTGGATCTCTTCAGGTTCTGGAAGACGCTCGGGATGCGTTACATGTTCCTTGGTATCGAGGCCATCGACGAAGAAGGTCTCAAGTTTCACCGCAAGCGTATCAGCTTGGGCAAGAACTTCGAAGCCTTGGAGTGCGCGCGATCGCTCGGCATCCAGGTTGCCATCAACATCATCGCCGATCCGGACTGGGACCGGAGACGCTTCGAGGTGGTGCGGGAGTTTTGTCTGGAGATCCCCGAGATTGTCAACATCAGCGTCAACACCCCCTACCCCGGCACCGAGAGCTGGTTCACGGAGGCGCGGCATATCCAGACCCGCGACTACCGTCTCTACGACATCCAGCATGCGGTACTGCCGACACGCCTGCCGCTGCCGGAGTTCTACGAGGAACTGGTCAAAACTCAGGCGGTGCTCAATAAGAAGCACCTCGGCTGGCGAGCCTTGAAGGCCACTGCCGGGATCGCGACCGGTCATCTGCTGCGCGGTCAGACCAATTTCGTCAAGATGTTGTGGAAGTTCAACAGCGTCTATGACCCGCGCTTGCAGCTCGCCGATCACGAACGGCCGGTCCGCTACGAAATGCGGCTTCCGCCACCACGCGAGGAGCACATCGAGCGGACACAGCTCTACGTCCACGCCGCTCGCGGCCGGCAGGGGCGCGCTACCGACGAAGCCACCGAGCGCTTCGTCGAGGAGACCCGCATGGGGACCGGAGGCGTCGTCTGACCAAATATAACTCGCACGCAACGTTTCGTAAGCGAATAATCGTAATCGAGCGCCAAGCGAGGTGACAGGATCTCAATCCCGTGAGCTTGAGCGCTGAGCAGATCCTGGAAGCCGGGCAGCAATGCCTCGCTAAGATTCGAACGGAGCCGAACGACATGGGTGCCTGGAAGACACGGCTAAGCGGATATCAACCGCGCGGGGACTGTGCGGATGATGCGTATGTGTGGTTCACGTGTATTTTGGCGCTTCAGGCCGTCACCGAAGGCAACTTCGGAGTCGGAAGCGTTGTCGTTGATGAGGGCGGAACTATCGTCGCGCAAGGCCACAACGAGGTGTTCAGCCCCTATTTTCGAAGCGACCGGCACGCCGAAATGGTGGCAATGGACGCCTTTGAAGATACCCATCGAGCGTCTGGGGGGCTCGGTCGCTTCCGATTATATACTTCGCTCGAGTCCTGCCCCATGTGTTTAATACGTTTGAGCACTTCCCGCATCGGCAGCGTGCGACACGCGGCTCGGGACCTCCCCGGGGGTATGGTCCATCGAATGAGCAAGTTGCCGCCCTTTTGGATCGAGTTGGCGTCCAAAAAGCGTTTCGAGCAGGCGGCGTGCTCGCCGGAAATGACGGATGCCGCCGGCGAGATCTTTCGCCTTAATGTGGATGCCTTGTTGGAAAAGCTTAAAGCGGTCTGAATTCTTGCGGACGACCGACGATTCAGGACAGCTGTAAGTTTATGCTGAGGGATCTCAAGGCGGGCGCCGGCTACGTCCTGACAGGATCCAGGCTCATCGTTAAGCCGGGCCTCAGGCGTTTCGTCGTCGTCCCGCTCTTAATCAACGTTGTCCTGTTCGCGGTGGGGATCGCATACGCAATCCGGCTCTTCGAGACCGTGATCCAGGGCTGGCTGCCGGAGTGGTTGCGCTGGCTGGACTGGCTGCTGTGGCCGATCTTCGCGATCATCGTCTTTGGGATGGTCTTTTTCGGATTCAGCCTGGTGGCGAACCTGATCGCCGCCCCCTTCAATGGCCGTCTCGCTCTGGCTGTGGAGACGCACCTGCGGTGCGAGTCCGCGCCTGCGCAGAGCGGCTGGCGCACGGCGCTGTGGGAGCTCGTCACGGGTGTCAGTGCGGAGCTTCGCCGCGTGATCTATTTTGCATTCTGGTCACTGCCTTTGCTCGTCCTCTCATGGCTCCCGGGCCTCGGCCTGCCGGCCGCCCTCGCCGCCTTCGTCCTCGGGGCATGGTTCATGGCGCTGCAATACGCCGATTACCCCATGGCGAACCACGGGCTCGACTTCA
>JBOIDM010000209.1:0-5120 GCA_050740575.1 Gammaproteobacteria bacterium | reverse complement strand
GTCGACATCCATCCACGGGGTTTTTACCATGGCCGCGGAGCGCGATGCGTCCTCCGCAGCGGCCGGGTTGGCGCTAGTAATAGGCACGGGCGCCTTGCCGACGCTGGCGCTCAAGCGCTGAGACTGGTCCCCTAAGCGCGCCGCGACCAGCGACAGATACGCGACCAGGTTATCGGCGCGCGTGTAAAACCGGGCCGCGGGCGGCTTCGCGTTCGTTAGCCTCGAAAAATAGCGTTCCAGTGCTACGATACCCACTTTCACCTGACCCTCGAAGGAGGGAAACAGCCAGGCATCGGTGTCGTTGTGAAAATAGGGATCGGCGATGGATAGGTCGGCGTCTTCGGTCGATTGAGTCTGCGAGCGGCTAATGTCGTTGCGCAGCACGCGGGTCAAATCCCGCAGTTGTACCACCACGCCAAACTCCCAGCTCGGCGTGTTGTCCATGAACAAACCGGGCGGGCTGATGTCGTTGGTTAAAAATCCGCCGGGTTTATCGATCAGCATCGATGCGACCTCGATGAGCGTCGATGTCGTGACCACGCCAGACACGAGTTTCTTCGGATCTTCAGCCACGCGCTTTAAGGCCACCTCGCGCACATCGAAGCGTGGCGGATTAAAAAACGCCGTATCGACGTCCCAATAATAGCTCAAGCCCAATAGGACGATTGCAGTGACGGATAAAAAGACCATCGTTATCCGGCCAACGATCGACGGAGAGTCCGCGTCCGGATCGCCATCCGTCGTATTTCTGCCGAAGAGTCGCATGAGCATAGAATTAGGCTAACGATCCTGCGTGGCTACCGACCAAGGCGCCAGACTAAGAGATCTCATCCCGGCTCGCAAGCCGTAATCGCCCCCGCGGCGCTCCGCCACGGCGTGACGCCCTAGGCATCAAGGGCTGCGGTGATCGCGTTTCTGAGACCTTCGAATTTTGTCGGGTCTTGGAGCGGGCGGTTGTCGGCGTCGGTAATGTAAAAGATGTCTTCGATGCGCTCACCAAAGGTCGCGATTTTCGCATTCTGCAGGCGGACGCCACAATTGCGCATGGCCATCGCGATCTGTGACAACACGCCCGGGCGATCCGTGGCCACGACCTCCATGACGGTGCGCGCGTTGGCGTTATCGCCACTAAAGGACACCTCCGTGGGGAGCTTAAAATGTTTGAGCTCTGGCGCCGGCCGCCGATTCGTCTTAACAGATAGGAATTCCGCAGAACCGAGCTTCGTCTCTAAAGTAGCAACGATCTCCTGGGCACGGGAAGCGCTTTGAATCATCTCATGGGTCGCGGCTTCGAGCACGATGTAGGTGTCCAGGGTAAAACCCTTGGGGGACGAGAGGATGCGTGCGTCCATGATGGTGAGCCCGAGCCGATCGAGCGCATGGGTCGCGGCGGCGAACAGATGGTCTTGGTCGCGCCCGTAGATGAAAATTTCCGTGCCACCGCGGCCCGTTTTGCGGCGGATGAGCACCAGTGGCAGCTTCCCCGCGTGGGCGGCGGCGATGGCCTGTGTGTGCCAGGCGATTTCATCCGGCCCGTGGCGTAAAAAATACTCTTCCCCGAGGTCCTGCCATACGGAGAGGATAGCTTCCTTGCTGAGTTGCGACGGCAGCAAAATCGCCAAGGTCTCGCCCTTGATTTCGGCGATCCATTCTTCTTTTTCAATCGGGTTTCGCACCCCTCGGCGCAGCGCCCGCAGGGCGTTCTCATAGAGCTCGGTCAATAAGGCGTCTTTCCAGCTATTCCACAGCCCGGGGTTGGTGCCGCGGATATCCGCCACTGTGAGCAGGTATAAATAGTCGAGACGCACGCGGTTGCCGACCAGCCGGGCGAATTCATTGACCACCTCGGGATCGCAGATGTCGCGCCGCTGCGCTGTCGTCGACATGCGCAGATGATGTTCTACCAGCCAGACCACGAGCCTCGTGTCGTAGCGCCCAAGCCCATGGTGCTGGCAAAACTCGGCCGCGATCGTCGCGCCCACTTGCGAGTGGTCCACGCCGCGGCCCTTGGCAAGGTCGTGAAACAAGCCCGCAATGTAAAGGATCTCCGGCTTCGGGATCTGCGCCATGATGCGAGCGCACATCGGTAAACTGTCCTTATTCTCGGGGTTGGTGTAGCGGCGCATGTTCTGTACGACGAAAAGTGTGTGCACATCGACGGTATAGACGTGGAACAGATCGAACTGCATGAGCCCGGTGACCAAGCCGAAGTCCGGTAGGTAGGCTTCGAGGACGCCATAGCGGTGCATGCGCTGGAGCTCGTGGCCCAGGCGCCGTGGCTGACGGATGATGTCGATAAAAAGGCTGCGCACCTTCAGATCGTCGCGGAACTTATCGTCGATAAGGTAGCGGTGGTCCCGGATCAGACGGATGGTGCTCGCGCGCACACCCCCGATATGCGGATTTTGCTGCAACAACAGAAAGATCTCCAAAAGAGCGAACGGATAGCGTTTGAATACGTGCTCGTCGCAGGCTTCGATGTATGCGTTTCGGATCCGGAAGCGCTTATTCAAGGGTTGGATCTCGACGGCATGGTCGCGCTCGAGGATCGCTTCTTGAAAAAGTTGCAGCAGCATTTCGTTGAGCCGGCTAAGTTCCATCACGATCCGATAATAGTGTTTCATGAAGCGCTCGACGGCGAGTTGGTCCTGATCGTCGTTCAGATATCCAAACTGGGTCGCCACGCGCCGCTGATAGTCGAAGAACAATCGATCCTCGCGCCGCCCGGCGAGGGTGTGGAGGGCGAAGCGAATGCGCCATAAAAACGATTGACCGCTGTCCAAGGTCCGGTATTCGTCTTGCGTGAGAAACCCATGATCGAGCAAGCCCGCTAGGGAGTCGGCGCCGAAATGACGCTTGGCGACCCAAGCGATCGTGTGGATGTCTCGTAGCCCGCCCGGGCCTTCTTTGATGTTGGGTTCGAGATTGTGAGCCGTATCATGGTACTTACGGTGGCGGGCGGTCTGTTCGCCGAGCTTGGCTTCGAAGAACGCGGCGGGGGGCCAGAGTGTCGCCGCTCCGGTCGCTGCGCGCATGGCTTCGTATAGGGCGTTGTCACCGGCAAGCAAGCGTGCTTCCATGAGATTCGTCGCGATCGTGATATCCCCGGCCGCTAGGTCCCGACATTGCGCTACCGTCCGGACGCTGTGTCCGACCTCGAGCCCGATGTCCCAGAGAAACCGCAGAAAGGATTCAATACGCTCATGGTCCTTGTTCGTCACATCGGTCCCGGTCAGCACCAAGATATCGACGTCCGAACCAGGATGCAGCTCATAGCGCCCGTAACCTCCGGCGGCGATCAGGGCAAACGGTTTGCCCGCGAGTTCCCATTGCCGCCAGGCGCGCGTGACCAGCTCGTCCACGAGCCAGGTGCGCTGGGCGACCAACTCGGTAATCGGGGCGCCAATCGCGAAGCGCTGCGCGACGTAACCGGCGCCAGCGGAAAGCGCGGCCTTATAGACCGCGAGCGGCGTGGCCGCGCGTTGGACGTCGTGCTCGAAACGGGCCGGATCGAAAAACTCGCGGGGGTAGCTCATGAGGGATCTAGCGGATCGCCGGGAAGCAAGGTCAAGATTTCGCAGCCCTCCTCGGTCACGAGCACCGTATGTTCCCATTGCGCCGACAAAGCGCGATCTTTGGTGACGACGGTCCACTCATCGGGTAATAGTTTAACGTGGCGTTTCCCGGCATTGATCATCGGTTCGATGGTAAACGTCATGCCTGGCTCCAGCCGTAACCCGGTGCCCCGGTTCCCGTAGTGCAAAACCTGGGGGTCCTCGTGAAATTCCCGGCCGATCCCATGCCCGCAGTATTCGCGCACGACGGAAAAACCATGCGCTTCCGCGTGCTGCTGAATCGCAGATCCCAAGTCCCCGAGCCGAGCGCCCGGCCGGACGGCTTCGATCCCGATATGCATGCATTCGTGACATACCTCGACCAGCCGCTTGGCGCGCAAGGCGGGCGTGCCGACAAAAAACATTCTGCTGGTATCGCCGTGGTAACCCTCTTTTATGACGGTGACATCGATATTGATAATGTCACCGCTTTTAAGCTGCTTGTCGCCAGGGATGCCGTGACAGACGACATGGTTGACCGAGGTGCAAATGGATTTCGGAAATCCGCGGTAATGAAGTGGCGCCGGGATCGCATCCAGCGCATTGACGATATGATCGTGGCAGAGGCGATCCAGCTCACCCGTGGTGACGCCCTCGACAACGTGGGGGCGAATCATCGCCAGCACCTGCGCCGCGAGCCGGCCCGCGACCCGCATTTTTTCAATCTCCTGAGGCGTTTTAATCGTGACCGGCATGGGATAGAGGAATAGCGTGCGCTGGCGTCCGATTGTTGCCCTACATCAACTATGGTATAAAGCGCGGGCTTTCATAGCAAACTACTGACGAGCTGCATGAGGGTGCCCGGTCACAGGATCAATGCACGAAGTGTGGAGGGCTAACCCTATTTTAGGAGTGATTCCATGGTTGAGGTAAGCATGCGCCAGATGCTCGAGGCTGGTGTCCATTTCGGCCACCAGACCCGCTACTGGCACCCGAAGATGGCCCCCTTTATCTTCGGAGAGCGCAATAAGATTCATATCATCAACCTCGAGAAAACGCTGCCCTTGTTCAACGAGGCCATGGCCTTTCTGCAGAAGCTGGCGGCGCGCAACGGTACTATTCTGGTGGTTGGAACGAAGCGGGCCGCGCAGGAGGTGGTAAAAACTGAGGCGGCCCGCTGCGGGATGCCGTACGTAAACCGCCGCTGGATGGGGGGCACCCTCACCAACTTCCGGACCATCAGGCGTTCCATCAACCGCTTGAAAGAAATCGCGGCCATGTCGGAGGAAGGCGGTCTGGCCGAGCGTCTAAGTAAGAAGGAAGCGCTCCGCTACCGTCGCGAGCACGAAAAGCTAGAGCGCAGCCTCGGCGGCATCAAGGACATGGAAGGTCTTCCCGATGCGCTGTATATCATCGATGTCGGGCATGAAAAAAATGCAGTGGCGGAAGCAAGGAAACTGAATATCCCCATTGTCGCCGTGGTCGATAGCAACCATTGCCCAGATGGGATCGACTATATGATTCCCGGCAATGACGATGCGATCCGCTCGATCGAGCTCTATCTTA
>JBOIDM010000208.1:0-7571 GCA_050740575.1 Gammaproteobacteria bacterium | reverse complement strand
GATTCGACTACTTGCGCGATAACATGGCTTTCTCCAAGGCCGACCGCGTGCAAAGGGGCTTGAATTTCGCGATCGTCGATGAAGTAGATTCGATCCTAATCGACGAAGCCCGCACTCCATTGATTATCTCCGGCCCTACCGAAGATCGTAGCGAACTTTATGTCAGGGTTGACAAACTTATTCCCAAGCTTACCAGACAGCGTGAAGAAAACGGTCCCGGCGATTACACGGTGGACGAGAAGGCAAAACAAGCCTATTTGACGGAGCAGGGACATGAGCGTGTCGAGCACCTCTTGGTGCAAGAAGGCTTATTGCAAGGTAGTGATAGTTTGTACAGTGCTGGCAATATCGCACTGATGCACCACATCGGTTCGGCCTTGCGGGCACATGTTCTATTCCACAAGGACGTCGAGTATATCGTGCGTGACAATGAAATTATCATCGTCGATGAGTTCACCGGACGGACAATGCCGGGAAGACGCTGGTCCGAAGGACTGCATCAGGCGATCGAAGCCAAGGAGGGCGTAGCGATCCAAAATGAAAACCAAACGCTTGCTTCGATTACTTTTCAAAATTACTTCCGGCTCTACCACAAGCTCTCGGGGATGACCGGTACGGCGGATACCGAGGCGTATGAGTTTCAGCAGATTTACGGCTTGGAAGTGGTCGTGATTCCCACGCACAAACCGATGGTTCGTGAGGACCTTGGAGATCTTGTTTACCTGCCTCAAGAAGATAAGTTCAAGGCGATTGTCGATGATAACAAAGATTGTCACGCTCGAGGACAGCCGGTTTTGGTCGGGACCGCGTCGATCGAAACCTCCGAGTTTGTGTCCGCTCTGCTGCGAGCGAAAGGCTTGGAACACCAGGTCCTGAATGCAAAATTTCATGCGAAGGAGGCGCACATCATTGCCCAGGCGGGGAGGCCTGGAGCGATCACGATCGCCACCAATATGGCGGGCCGCGGAACCGATATCGTGCTCGGCGGCGGTCTAGACGAAGAGATGAAGGCGACCGAAAATCCAGACGAGGTCACGGTCGCGCGCTTGAAAGGCGAATGGCAGCGCAGGCATGATCAGGTCGTAACGGCAGGTGGACTTCACGTGATCGGTACCGAACGTCATGAGTCGAGGCGCATAGATAACCAGTTGCGCGGCCGCTCCGGGCGGCAGGGTGATCCTGGATCCAGTCGCTTTTATTTATCGCTGAAAGATAATCTCATGCGTATATTTGCCTCCGATAGGGTTGCCGGCCTTATGCAGCGATTGGGCATGCAAGAAGGGGAAGCAATCGAGCACCATTGGGTAACGCGCGCGATCGAAAACGCCCAGCGCAAAGTCGAAGGGCACAACTTTGATATAAGAAAGCAACTCCTAGAATACGATGATGTCGCCAATGATCAGCGTAAAGTGATCTATGAGCAGCGCAACGAGCTTATGGACGCCGAGGATGTCTCGGAAAGTATTCGGGGGATCAGGCACGACGTCGTTTACAACATGATCGATACCTACATACCGCCGCAGAGCTTGGATGAGCAGTGGGATCTGCAGGGTCTGGAAGATGCCGTGGAGAGCGAGTTCGGTAAGCGCTTGGAGATCAAGAGGTGGCTGGAGCAGGATGGATCGCTCGATGAGGAATCCTTGCGCGCCAAGATGCTCAGCGAAATCGAATACGCCTACGAGCAGAAGGAAGCTGTTGCCGGAGCGCAGGTCATGCGCCATTTCGAAAAGGCGGTGATGTTACAGGTATTGGACGCACACTGGAAGGAGCACCTCGCAGCGATGGATCACCTGCGGCAAGGGATCCATCTGCGAGGATACGCGCAGAAAAACCCCAAGCAAGAATATAAGCGCGAGGCATTTCAGATGTTCTCGCAAATGCTGGAAGAGATAAAACGCGATGTTATAGGGATCGTCTCGCGTGTGCAGGTGCGTGCGGACGAGGATGTCGAGGCCGTGGAACGGCAGCGACGGCGCGCCGCACCGGTCGAGTACAGCCATGCGGAAGCGGCTAGTTCTTTAGAGGGTCGAGATCAAAGCACTGCTCCGCCCGGGCCGCCCGCACCGGCGATGAAATCGCCGGTCACGCGTCAGCATCCTAAGATTGGCCGTAATTCGTCGTGTCCGTGTGGGTCAGGCCGGAAATACAAACAGTGCCACGGAAAGCTCCAGTGAACGTACGGAGAATCCGCCGAGGCACCGGTTAATGACGATTCCTCCGCGCGGATGAACAGCTTCCTGGCGGTACCTGGGATCCGCCTCGGTACAGCCTCTGCCGGCATTAAACACATGGGCCGTGATGACCTCGTGGTGATCGAACTGTGTGAAGGTACCGCGAGCGCCGCGGTATTCACACAGAATCTCTTTTGCGCCGCGCCCGTGACCCTCGCACGCAGGCACATCGCGCACTGTCCACCAAGATATTTGTTGATTAACTCGGGTAACGCTAATGCCGGCACGGGTTCGCAGGGACTAGACGATGTGCTGACGAGTTGCCGGCAACTGGCCGGCCTAGTGACCTGCAAGGACGAGGCCGTGCTTCCATTTTCAACCGGTGTTATCGGTGAGCGATTACCGGTAGAAAAGATCAGTAGCGCAATTCCTGAGGCTGTCGCGAACTTGGCAGCTGACGAATGGGAAGCAGCGGCGCTGGCGATCATGACAACGGATACCGTACCGAAAGTTTGTTCGACAAGGGTCGACGTGGGTGGTCGGATGGTCACGGTGACCGGGATCGCGAAAGGGGCCGGAATGATACAACCGAAGATGGCGACCATGCTGGCATTTATTGGGACCGATGCGACTCTAGGTACAAATGCGTTGCAGCAGGGATTGAAACGAATCGTAGACTGTACATTCAACCGGATCACGGTCGACGGTGACACGTCGACGAATGACGCTTGCGTTCTCTTTGCTTCAGGCCGTTCCGCTCTTCCGCTCATCGAAGATATCGACAGCAGCGAGGGGCGGATGATCTATGGCGCTATTCTCGATATCAGTTTGAAGCTCGCGCACTCGATCGTGCGCGACGGGGAAGGTGCCTCGAAGTTCATCTCGGTGGAAGTGTGTGCCGGCGAGTCCGAGGAGGAGTGCGTGCTTATCGCTCGAGAGGTAGCCAATTCACCTCTGGTTAAGACCGCGTGTTTTGCCTCGGATCCGAATTGGGGCCGTATCCTCGCCGCGCTCGGCCGCGCGGCCCCCAAGAATCTAGATATCAGCCGCGTGCGTATAAGCATTAACGATGTAGTGGTGGTGTCTGCTGGGGCACGGGCGGTAGGATATCGTGAGGAGCAAGGTCGAGCGGCAATGGCGAAACCCGAGCTTGCTATTCGCATCGAGCTGGGTCGGGGTAGCGCCAGTAGCGTCGTATGGACATGTGATTTCTCATACGATTATGTTCGAATCAACGCCAGTTATCGTACTTAGCGCCTTTTCTGCCCTTGGCCGTCTTTCCGTTTGTTAAGAAAATCCTATGGCCTACAAACCGGTGCACGTTGCCGTTGGCATCATCGTAAACGAGCGAGGCGAAGTCCTCGTATCGAAACGAAGAGCCACGGCTTTTCATGGCGGATTATGGGAATTTCCGGGCGGAAAAGTCGAACCGGGGGAGCACGTAACCCAAGCGTTAGGACGGGAGCTATTTGAGGAACTGGGAATAGAAGTAATTTCTTACCGGCCCTTGATCCAGATACGGCACAGCTACCAAGATAGAGAGGTTATTCTGGACTGCTGGCGGGTTGATCAGTGGCGTGGAATTGCGCATGGCCGTGAAGGCCAAGCGATTTCTTGGTCAGGCACAGCGGAACTCCATGAGAAGAAATTTCTTGAGGCGAATAAAGCGATTATAACAGCGCTTCGGTTACCTCCTTTATACTTGATTAGCCCCGAGCCTAGGGGTGATCTCGACCACTTTCTCGGGCAACTCGATCAGTGTTTATCCACCGGTATTCGGATGTTCCAGTTGCGGTCTAAAGAGATACCGACATCGCGGTATGAGAAGCTCGCGTGTGAAGCGCTCCAGGTATGTAAACGGCATGAGACCATGTTGTTATTGAATACTTCGCCGCGAGCCGCCGTGTCACTTGGCGCGCATGGCGTACATCTTTCGGCGCGACGTTTACGTGAGATGTGCGAGCGTCCTATCGCAAGCTCCTATTGGGTAGCAGCCTCCTGTCATAGCCGTATTGAGGTCGAATGGGCGAATGAGATTGGTGTCGATTTTATCGTCGTATCCCCAGTCCTTAGGACGGCTACGCATCCAGTAAGCCCAGTGCTCGGATGGCAAGAGTTTAGCGAGCTTGTCAGGGGCGCGCGGCAGCCTGTTTATGCCTTGGGTGGTCTTAGCGCGTGCGATCTCGAAACGGCGTGGCGGTGCGGCGCCCAAGGGATCGCAGCAATTCGAGGTCTCTGGACAGCAAAGGGGCCTTACTCTACGGCTCGTCTTGTTAAGGCCTTAGCGGATTAATCGGCGACCAGAGGACTTCACCGAGACCGATTAACCTGCAACGACTGCAACGGAACGGGCATCAAGATTAACTTGGGAGATATCCAGCGGTTTACGACATACGGGGCAGCGCACGTTCATAAAATACAACACTGCAGATCAAATTTTATATCGCTGCCTGTTTGAACGGGACGTCCAGAGGTTTCAGGTTGCTCTAAAAAACGTATTGTAAAACGGTGTTTACCGGCGCTAACCTCCGGAAACAACTCCACTGCGGACGGCAATTGAACCCTAATCAGTTGGTGAGCAACGGTCGGCTCCAAGGACTGTTGATAGAAACCGCCTAAGGCAGCAACGGTTGTCGTATAAGCGCTGTCACGGATTGCGTGGAGCGCAAGGAATACCCCATCTCTGATCACAGACAGTTCGTCTAGCCAGCCATGTATGCGGTGAAGTCTATGGGAGGAAGGGCGATTCAGCCAATAGTGATAAGCCGGTAGATCGAAATTACAGGTACCTCCGGGAATGGCAGTTCGCTGTTTTACGGCGTTAATAAGCTCATCCTGCCGGAGCGTGTGTCCGGGCTGATAACCCGGGTGTTTCAAGCATTTTAGCGTTTTATCGTGGTTTAACAGCGTCTCGTTGAGGCGATGACAGTCTACGTGAGGATTACTTCTAAGGCGACTAAAAGTCGCTAAATGGCGCTCAAGCTCCTTGATCAATTCACCCTTAATATCAGACCGCCACAGAACATCCGTGATGTCGATCAACCCGCCCAACGCGGCACGGCTATCCCATTCCGAGAAACCGCTAATACGTTCGGAAATGGAAAGAAAAAGGTGTTCTAAACGAAGTAAGACGCGGACACGTTCATTCAAAGGTTGCTCATAGGTAACGATTGCGCCACCGTCCGTCAATCGAACGCATTCGCTCTGCTCGGGCGTTAAACGAGAGGTTTCAACGGTCATGACTCAAGCTACAGCGAGTTCGTCAGCATATCGCGGTGCTCCATTCGCGTTGCTAGTGGGAAGCACGCCAAGCCATAGATGCTTCTTATCAATAGGTGGTATAAGCGAGGTAGCGCTTATGCAATGCGTGCACCTGTCGTTGTATATGAGCCAAAGTCGCGTCATTCGTTAATACATCGTCGGCCGCTTCGAGACGCTCTGCGCGGGACGCTTGAGTCTGAATGATCGCTTTAGCCTCGTCTGCTGTCAAATGATCGCGCTGCATGACCCGCTCTAACTGGATCTCGAGCGGCGTGTCGACGACCACAACGCGGTCGAAGTGGGATACCTGTCCTGTTTCTAGGAGCAGGGGAACACAACAGATGCAATAGGATGCGCGGACCGATTGCGCGCGTTGCTGCATTTCTTGCAAGATGCGTGGATGCAATATCGCTTCAAGCTGCTTACGCCGCGCTACATCGTTAAATATAATCTTCCGCAATGCCGCGCGCCTTAATTCACCATGACTATCGAGAACATCGTTTCCAAACTTTTTGACTATCAGGTTTAAGGCAGGTTGACTAGGCGTAACCAATTCGCGTGCTATCTGATCGGCATCGATTATGGGGACGCCGAGGTGTGCAAAAACGGCGCACACGGTGGATTTTCCCGCGCCAAACCCACCCGTAAGTGCAATTCTCTTGGCTATGCTACCGTGACCCACCGCATGTAGGCTGTGACGAGATCATTCCACCAGAGTAGCGAAATCCATCCCGCACAAGCGAGATAGGGCCCAAAAGGTATTGCGGTGCTGCGATCCCCTCCTTGAAAGGCGATCTGGGTAACGCCGATGGTGGCGCCGACAAACGACGACAATACGATAATTACCGGTATTGCCTGCCAACCGATCCAGGCGCCGAGCATCGCGAGCAACTTGAAATCACCGTGGCCCATCCCTTCCTTACCGGTGGCAAGCTTAAATAATTGATAAACGATCCACAGGCTCAAATAGCCTGTCATGGCACCGGCGACACTGGATTCAAGATCGGTGAAAACACCAAAAAGATTACATGCGATCCCGAACCAAAGAAATGGGAGCGTAATCGAGTCAGGCAGATACTTCGTATCCATGTCAATGAAGCTCAGTGCAACTAAGCTCCAGCTTAAGAAGGCCGCGCATAAGGTTTGTAAACTAAAACCCCAGTGCCATGCTATCGCCGCTGCTGTTACGCCGCTTAGTAGTTCGACCAACGGGTAGCGCAAGGATATTGGCTCGGCGCATTCTTGGCAGCGTCCCTTAAGTAAACAATAGCTCAAAAGCGGTATATTTTCTAACGCCGTAATCCTATGGCCGCAATGAGGGCAAGAGGAACGTGGGGATGCTAGGGAGAATCGCGACGTCTGAAAGCCGGCGGCTTGGCCAGATAATTCCGCGCACTGGGTCCGCCATTCTTGCTCCATCATCCGTGGTAAGCGATGGATCACTACGTTGAGAAAACTTCCTGCCACCAGTCCAATCAAACCCATGAAGATCGGAAAAGCGAACGGAATGGTCTCGAAGAATACAGCTAGGGTTTCTAACACTAATTGGCCGCTTTCGGCGCGTGTGGCCGCGTGCTGGCGAGATTATACCACCTGTCCCATCTTGAATATGGGTAAATACATCGCGATCACCAAGCCGCCGATAACGACACCTAAAAACGCCATGATGATCGGTTCGAGTAAGCTCGTTAGCGCCGCCACTGCATCATCAACCTCTTGTTCATACCAGTCCGCGACCTTACCGAGCATGGTATCGAGAGCACCTGACTCTTCACCGATAGCCACCATCTGAATCACCATATTGGGGAAAATCTTAGAATCGCGCATCGCCACGTTCAACTGGGTGCCTGTGGAGATTTCATCGCGCATACGTATGGTCGCATCATGGAAGATGATGTTTCCACACGCCCCCGCAACGGCGGTCATCGCTTCCACCAAGGGCGTACCAGCCGCGAACATCGTCGATAGAGTACGATTGAAACGGGCTATACACGCTTTTTCAAGGATACCTTTGCCCAAAACCGGAAGCTTTAACGCCAGCCGGTCTAAGAAATGTGCGAATCCGATAGAACGTTTTTTCAACTGCATGAGGCCTACAATACTCCCGATGATGCTGCCGAAGATCGCCCACCAATATTC
>JBOIDM010000207.1:0-2116 GCA_050740575.1 Gammaproteobacteria bacterium | reverse complement strand
GTCCCGGTCTGTCCCCTAATGCTTCCGGATGCTCCCTAGCACCTCGGGGTCCAGCTCGGTTCTGAACAAGGCCCGGTAGGACGGTTATAGTAGGTAGTCAAAATGATTTGCATAGTTTCGTCATTCCGCCAGGGACTGGCGGAATCCAGGTACAGGGATGTGAAACAGCGAGGTATTGCCATCCTTGGCTTCGGGACCCCGGCAATCCGTGCCGGGGTGACGGATCATTTCGAATTATACGGCGAACGGAAGTGATTTAGTTTCGCCGGCTGGCCTGCAGCTCAGAGCAATTTCTTGCCGACCACTGAGCGCCGAACTTCTCATTTAGCTGCTGCCGAAGCGAGGGGTTCTCGCTCCCGATGGTATCGACCCAGTACTGTTTTACAACCCTGTGGCGCGGGCGTACGTCTGGGTCGAATCCTTTTTTCCGTAGTTCCGAGCGCCGTATCTCCAACGAACCTTCAGTGCTGTATAACCCAAGGGAGATTATCCCCTTTGAAGCCGAATCTCGAAACAGCATATAATCTTCCACCCCTTTGCTCTTAAGCTCTTCAAGAATAGCGCGGGCGGCGCCTTCCGGCCCGGTAGGCTCTATAAATATCCAGTAGCGTTTAGCAGTGATTTTCTCATCCTGCCTGGTCCAGTTACGCGCGTTCAAGTAACTCAGCCACGATGTTGCCTCGTTCGCCGCCCGTTCATCCGCAAACGGCCCGATCGTAAAACAGAAATCATGCGCTTGACCGAGCACAGGATCTGCGGAGCGCGCAGCCGTCGATGTCGAATCGGTCCTCGCTTGCTCATCCGCAAGTGCCGTGATTGGCGTAGTTGGCTCGGACGCACCGCTCGCTGGTCCGATGTTTGACCCTCTTTCGTTTTCTTCCCTGCGCCCGGGATCCTCGCCAGCGGCTGGGCCGGTGCTTACGCGAGGCGTTTGCGGCGGGTCGAGCTCACGCAATAGTTTCAAACTTTCCACCTGTTGCGGGATGGGCTGATCATGCATTGCCTTTTTCATAGCGTCGCGCAGCAGCGCGTTATATTCCCAGCTAAAGTACAGAATATTGGCGCTTAGCAGTATGAATACAAACCATTTCATCGCTGAAAACACCGGCCCCAAATTAGCACGCCCTGGAGTACGAGGTTTGGAATCAAGATAAACCGATCCGTTAACAGAGGTGTGATCAATCTAGCGTCGCCCCCGGTAATAATACACTGCGATTTATTGAATCGCCGCTTGACCTCGTTCGTAACGCGGTCAATACACGCAGCGATCGCGTGAGCCGTTCCAGCCACCACGCCGTCGCGGGTGTTGTGCGCCAGGAGCGCCGTGTCCCCGGCCTGCATTTCCTCGATTGCGTCGGTGTGCGCGGCCAGGGCGTGCCGCATAAGCGACAGCCCGGGTAGAACCAGTCCTCCTATGTGCTGACCCACCGGTGACAAACCATCAATTGTCACGGCCGTTCCACAATCCACTAAGCACGCCGGCAATGCATAGCGATGCCAAACCGCGATCAAGCCCAACCAACGATCCACGCCAAGCTGCGTGGGTTTGTCATACCCGTTTCGCACACCGCACGCCGCTGCACTAACCGTCGCGAGTTCCGGGGCGACGCGCCATCTCTCCATGGTCCATTGAGTGAGTCGCTCGGCGATCCCTTCGCCAGCGACGTTCGCGACGAGTATCCGCCGTGGCTTCGGAAGATTTACCCACTCGCAATCGAGCTGCCCCCTGAAGGCGCTTCTTGTATCGGCACTTCCCTGGGCCAGCGTGCATCCATCCTTCCAGAACTCCCATTTGATCCGACTATTGCCAACGTCAACGATTAACATCAATCGACCGGTCGCAAACTTAAATCACCCATTTCAAAACGGTAAATCGAATCTCCCATTTCGAGTGACAATGCCCCACTCGGGTCGACGCCAAAGGCGCGGCCGATCAGGGGCGCCCCGCGCCGGAATAATTGTACTTTTTTCCCATAAAAGACGTCATACTCTCGACATTCATCGTAAAACGGAGCAAAACCGAAGCGTTCGAAGATCGTGAACGCCGCATGAAATTCGTGCAGCAAGGCCGTGGCAAGGGCATTGCGTGAAACGGCCCGTCCCAGCGCTGTCCGTA
>JBOIDM010000206.1:0-23250 GCA_050740575.1 Gammaproteobacteria bacterium | reverse complement strand
CCGCTGTATCCACCTCTCGCCTTCCGTGAAGCGCTCGCCAACGCGATCTGCCACCGCGACTACGCAACCGGCGGGAGCTCCATCGGCGTCGCGATGTACGACGACCGCCTGGAGGTGACCTCCTCCGGCACGCTGCACTTCGGCTTCACCCCGCAGGCGCTCTTCGAGCCCCATGAATCCCGTCCCTGGAACCCGCTCATCGCCAGCGTCTTCTACCGGCGCGGCATCATCGAGACATGGGGACAAGGGACGCTCAGAATGGCTGCTTGGGCCGCGGAGGCAGGGCTCCCGAAGCCCGAGATCCTGGAGATACCGGGCGCGGTCGTGGTGCGGTTCCGGGGCAAGACGCCGGGGAAAACGCCGGGAAAACCGCCGAGGAAAACGCCGAGGAAAATGCCCGCCGCGATCCTGGAGCTGTTGAAGGAAGAGCCCGATCTGTCCATCCCCGAACTGGCGATCCGTCTACACAAGTCGGAGAGTGCCATTGAGCGCGCGATCAGGAGACTACGGGAGTCTGGAAGGTTGGAGCGCATAGGACCTGCCAAAGGAGGGTCTTGGAAGGTGCTCGAATGAGCCGCTTCACCGAATCCACCGTCGAATCCGCCGCCCTCGCCTGGCTGGAAGCCATCGGCTGGCGCGTCGCCTACGGCCCGGACATCGCGCCGGACCTGTCTGCGTGCGGGCACGCACAGGCAGGCATGCCGGCGGCCGAACGGGCCGACTACGGCGAGGTCGCGGTGGCGCGTTTGCTGCGCACTGTTGTCTCTGGCGAGCAGCGGGCCGAAGGGAGAAACGGATCCCTCTGTAGGGCCGCCGCCTGATGGCTGATGAGATCGGGACAGAGCCCCGTGGCAAGGTCGTCGTCTACGAGACCGCCGACGGCGAGGTCCGGGTCGACGTGCGCCTCGACCGGGAGACGGTCTGGCTCCGCCAGGAGCAGATGGCCGAACTCTTCGGGCGGGAGCGCTCGGTCGTCACCAAGCACATCCGGAACGTCTTCAAGGAAGGCGAGTTGGAGCCGGAGGCAGTTCGTGCAAAATTTGCACATACTGCCGCGGACGGGAAGACCTACCAGGTCGATCACTTCAACCTCGACGTCGTCATCTCGGTCGGCTACCGCGTCAAGTCTCTGCGCGGCACCCAGTTCAGGATCTGGGCGACGCGCACCCTGCGGGACCATCTGCTCAACCTGCTGGAGGACGGCGGATGACCGAGCGCGGCGACTACGG
Organism: Gammaproteobacteria bacterium; assembly: GCA_050740575.1. GTDB lineage: Bacteria > Pseudomonadota > Gammaproteobacteria > JACCXJ01 > JACCXJ01 > USCg-Taylor. The sequence goes on along the minus strand of JBOIDM010000206.1, from coordinate 22,021 downwards.
CGAAGTGAACCGGCATGGCATTCCACCGCCTCCCAAACTGCCATTCAGCCAACCCAAAACCTTACGAACAGCCGCCCTGCAGAATGGCGTTCAGCCGACGTCTAAATTAGCGTTCAGCCGACGGCTATTCTTGCATTCAGCCGCTCAACGCGGCTACTTCGGCCTTCCCGCGAAGACCATCCTGGATGAAGTCCAGCGGGTTCCGGAAATCTTCACGTCCCTCAAGGTCGCCATTGACCGGCGTCGAACCGCCGGGCGGTTCATCCTGACCGGATCGGCTAACGTCCTCCTCGTCCCCCGCCTCGCCGAATCTCTCGCGGGACGGATGGGATTGCTGCGACTCCATCCGCTGGCGCAATGCGAGATCGACAGGACCCGACCGCGATTCCTCGACGCGCTGTTCGCCGGCCGCTTCCAGACCGGTATCACAGAGCGCCTCGGCAGCGACCTCACCAGACGCATCGTCGCGGGTGGGTATCCCGCCGCGCTTGCTCGCCGAACCGCTACCCGTCGCGGCGCTTGGTACCGCGACTACGTGGAAACGCAGATCCAGCGCGACGTGCGTGACTTGGCGCGCATCCACTCGCTGGACGCGCTTCCCAAGCTGCTCGCGCTGGCGGCGACCCATACCGCGACGCTCATCAACGTGGCGGACCTTTCGGCCCCTTTCGAGCTGACGCGCCAGACCGTCCACGATTACGTGACGCTGCTCGAGCGAGTGTTCCTGCTCGAACGACTGCCTGCGTGGCATACGAACCGCCTCAGTCGGATGGTCAAGCGTCCAAAGCTCCACATGGGCGACACGGGCGTGGCCTGCGCTCTGCTCGGGATCGACGCGGCCGCGCTCGACAAGGACCGGATGATGTTCGGATCGATGCTGGAAACGTTCGTATTCCAGGAACTTCGCCGCCAGGCGAGCTGGCGTCCGGTGCCGATCGATTTCTTCCACTTCAGGGATCGCGACGACTTCGAGGTGGACGTCGTGCTGGAGCCGGGCCAGCAGGCTGTAGCCGGCGTCGAGGTGAAGGCGGCCGCATCCGTGACGGAGGGCGACCTCCGGGGGCTTCGCAAGCTACGGGACGCCGCGGGCAACCGCTTTGCCGCGGGCGTGGTTCTCTACGACGGTAGCGCGACTATCCCGTTCGGTGGTCACCTGTATGCTGTACCGTTGCGCGCACTGTGGGAGACGCCGTGACGGCCTTCACCGAGTCGGTTGTCGAGGAAGCCGCCCTCGCCTGGCTGCAGGCCATCGGCTGGCAGGTCGCGCACGGCCCGAACATCGCGCCGGACCTGTCTGCGTGCGGGCACGCACAGGCAGGCATGCCCGCCGCCGAGCGCCGCGACTACGGCGAGGTCGTGCTGGCGCGCCGTCTGCGCGATGCGCTCGCGCGGCTCAACCCGGCGCTGCCCACCGAGGCGATCGAGGACGCATTCCGCAAGCTGACGCGGCCCGAAGGCGCTGATCTGATCCAGCGCAACCGCGCGTTCCATCGCCTGCTCGTCGACGGTGTGACGATCGAGTATCGCGACGCCGAGAGAGTGATCCGCGGCGCGCAGGCGCGGGTGATCGACTTCGACGACGTGCGGGCCAACGAGTGGCTGGCGGTGAACCAGTTCAGCGTCGCGGAGACCATTTCGCCGGGAGCGAAATGGGACGCCGCAGGCGGCCCCGCAGGGGCGGACTCCAGGGATGGAGTCCGCAACAAGCACAGCCGCCGGCCGGACGTGGTGCTGTTCGTCAATGGGCTGCCGCTCGCGGTGCTGGAGCTGAAGAACGCCGCGAACGAGGACGCGACCATCTGGAGCGCCTTCCAGCAGCTCCAGACCTACAAGGCCGAGGTCCCGTCGCTCTTCGCGCCCAACGCGGTGCTGGTCGTATCCGACGGCGTCGAGGCGCGGGCCGGCACGCTCACCGCCGGGCGCGAGTGGTTCAAGCCCTGGCGCACGATCGCGGGCGACACGCTGGCCGATCCCCATGTGCCCGAGCTCCAGGTCGTGGTGGAGGGCCTGCTGGCGCCCCGGCGCGTGCTGGATCTGGTGCGCGACTTCCTCGTGTTCGAGGACGACGGCGGCGGGCGCATCGTGAAGAAGATGGCCGGCTACCACCAGTTCCACGCCGTGCAGGTGGCCGTCGGTGAGACGCTGCGCGCGGCCGAGCTGGCGCGCGCCGCTCGGGTGGCCGAGGCCGGCGGACGCTACGAGGCGGGCCGCAGGCCCGGCGGTAAGCCCGGCGACCGGCGCGTGGGAGTGGTCTGGCACACGCAAGGCTCGGGGAAGAGCCTCACCATGGCCTTCTACGCGGGCCGCATCATCCGCGAGCCGGCGATGGAGAACCCGACGCTCGTCGTGCTCACCGACCGCAACGATCTCGACGATCAGCTCTTCGGCACCTTCTCGCGGTGCAGCGAGCTGCTCCGGCAGCCTCCGGTCCAGGCGGAGAGCCGCGCGCACCTGCGCGAGCTATTGTCCGTGGCGGCGGGCGGCGTGGTCTTTACCACCATCCACAAGTTCTTCCCGCCGTCTCTGGAGGACGGGTCGAAGGGCGACCGGCACCCGACGCTGTCCGAGCGCCGCAACATCGTGGTGATCGCCGACGAGGCCCACCGCAGCCAGTACGACTTCATCGACGGCTTCGCGCGCCACATGCGCGACGCGCTGCCGCACGCCTCGTTCATCGGCTTCACCGGCACGCCCATCGAGCTTCAGGACGCAAACACGCGCGCCGTGTTCGGCGACTACATCAGCGTCTACGACATCCAGCGCGCGGTGCAGGACGGCGCCACGGTGCCGATCTACTACGAGAGCCGGCTGGCCAAGCTCGCCCTCGACGAGGCCGAGCGGCCGAAGATCGATCCGGAGTTCGAGGAGGCGACCGAGGGCGAGGAGGTCGAGCGCAAGGAGAAGCTCAAGACCAAGTGGGCACAGCTCGAGGCGGTGGTGGGCTCGCAGAAGCGCCTGGAGGTCGTCGCCCGGGACATCGTCGAGCACTTCGAGAAGCGGCTGGAGGCGATGGACGGCAAGGCGATGGTCGTCTGCATGAGCCGGCGCATCTGCGTCGAGCTGTACGTCGAGATCGTGACGCTCCGTCCGGGGTGGGCGAGCGAAGATGACGAGTCGGGTACCGTCAAGGTTGTCATGACCGGATCGGCGTCCGACCCCGCCGACTGGCAGCCGCACATCAGGAACAAAGCAAGGCGCGAGGCGCTGGCCCACCGCTTTCGCGACGCCGCCGATCCGCTGCGCCTAGTGCTGGTGCGCGACATGTGGCTCACCGGCTTCGATGCGCCGAGCCTGCACACGATGTATCTCGACAAGCCGATGCGCGGGCACGGGCTGATGCAGGCGATCGCGCGCGTCAACCGGGTGTTCAAGGACAAGCCCGGCGGATTGGTGGTGGACTACCTAGGCCTCGCCCACGAGCTAAAGGCAGCGCTCGCGACCTACACCGAGAGCGGCGGCACCGGCCGCACCGCCCTCGATCAACGCGAGGCGGTCGCGGTGATGTTGGAGAAATACGAGGTCTGCTGCGGCCTCTTCCACGGCTTCGACTGGAGCAAGTGGACGACGGGCACGCCGCAGGAGAGGTTGGGTCTCTTGCCGCCCGCCCAGGAGCACATCCTCAAACAAGAGAACGGCAAGGACCGTTTCTTGCGCGAGAACGTGCGCGCTCAGCTCCGCGTGCTCGTGAAACGCATCCTTCGCAAGCACGGCTACCCACCCGACAAACAGGAGAAGGCGACTCAAACGGTGCTGGAACAGGCGGCTCTGCTTTCCGGAGAATGGGCAGCCGCGTGAACCGCGGGGAATGGATTTTATGCCCGACCTTTGAGCGGATCTACAGTCGCACCAGCACTAGCGCCCCGCCGCGCTCGGCACGGCCGAACTCCAGCGTGCCTCCGTAGACCTGCTCCACGATCTCCCGCACCACGGCGACCCCGATGCCGTGGCCACCCCTACCAAGACCTTGGGAATGAAGACGACGGTGGTCCACCTTCTTAATACGACGAAGACGCTACCATCACTGGGCGTAGTCAGGTTCAATATCAAATCCAGAGCTAATATCGCAACTGCAGGTAGGCCCAGGTCTTGGACAAATCAAACGCCTGTCCATCGGCGCTGTTGCGAAGCACATTGAGAGCATTGCGATCCACCTCGTAGTGGGCGTAGCTGACGCCGACCAGGAAACCCCTGCCGAGCGGCCGCTCTAACACGACATCCCATTCGTGCCCGTAATCGTACCCCTCATTATCGGCGTTAAAATCGTGATAAACCGCGATCAGAGCCGCCCCAAAGGCGCTTAGCTTCAGGGTGACATAGAGGTCTTCGACACCATCACCCGGCGTGATCAAAAAGCGATCCGCCCATCCCTGGAAGGCGTGATTAGTACCCAAAGGCGTTTGAAACGCGTCGACCCCGCCGTCACCTTCTAACACCTCGTAGCCAACATTCAAGGCGACGGTTTTTAACTGCCAACCGGGGTTGTAGCTGACGCCCACCTCGCCGAGATAGTAATTGACATCAATGTCGTTTGAATTCTCAGCGTAATCGCACTGATGGGCGAATTCGCCGGCATAGGTCAGCGTAGCGTTTGGCGTTACACCCTGATCTCCTTCCAAACGCAGGCCGAAGGCGGCCGTGGAAAAGCGCTCGGAGACGCGGTCATCGAAATCGAGCAGGTACGCGTACGCCTCAAGCTTTCCCAAGGCCAAACCCGTATATTCGGCCCGCAACAAATGGCTGTCCATGGGAAAGTCGCTGCGACCGGGCAAGGGGTTATCCTCTCCGAAGATGGTGTTAACGTTCCACACATAGGCATAGTCCAGAGCGGCGTAGGGAATGCTGAGGTTCAGGATCCGGAAGGCGTCAAAGGACTGCCAGTTTTGCCGCCAAAGCACGTTCCCCACGAAGCGGTGCAGGGGCGCTTCTCGGTGGGCGATCTCTTGACGCCCCACACGTAAGACAGTCCTGGGCAGGCCCTCGTAGCGAAGATTGGCCTGATGGATCTCCGTGCCTTCCGGATCCACCACCAGCGCATGATCGGTAACGCCGTTTGCGCCCCCGTCATTAAACGACTCCCTCCCCAGGGCACGTACGTCTTCTAGCTGCAGGTACACTCCCAGGTCATGAAAACTCCTAGTATTGTAACCGAGCGCCGTTCTTAGCGTGTTGGCATACGCGTCTTCGATGCCGGGTTTGCCATCGTCGACGTGTTCAAACCGGTAGCGCAAAAAGAGGTGGAACTGGCCGGTGCTTAACGCATCGATGAGAGAGATCTCCCCATGGCATGGGCTAGATATCATAGCGGCCAGCGATAGGCAGAAGAACGAAGCAACGCCCCTAAGGCTTTTTTGCCCTGTTCCCATTTCGCTTTCCCTAGTGGCTTTCGGCAGGTATTCTGTCAACCGCAAAGCTTCAACGCAACGCCCGCTCTCGCCTCGTGCCTATTTAACACTTTTGCGAAAAACACCCGATGGTTTGAACCTTTGGTGCGAAATCGGGAAATACTTAGGGAAAGTCAAACAGAACCTCGCGGCATGAGGTTTCTGGGTCGCATGGTGTCGAGGCTGGCGAATAACTCATGATTTCAGTAGCATGCAAGAATCACTCGGGCCTAGCAGGTAAGTACCCCAAGGTGACGGACTGCGACCTTTCCGGTGCAGAAACGGATGGCGCCTTGATGGCGCGCGTGGCCGCGCGGGACCGCCAAGCCTTTGAGGTGCTCTACCGTCGTTACGCGCCGATGCTAGGACGGTATCTTTTGAGGCTGCTGAAGAGCCGTGAGCGTACCGAAGAGGCGCTAAACGATGTCATGTTGACCTTGTGGCTCAGTGCCGGGCGCTTCGATTCCAGTTGTCGTTTATCGAGCTGGCTCTTTGGCATTGCGCACAAGAAAGGCCTCAAGGCTCTCCAGCAAGCCTCGCGACATAGCTCCGGACCCAACGGCGAACTTAAGTCGGGTTGCGAAGAGAATGTCCCGAACGACGCGTCCGATCGCGAAACGCCGGAACAGGATCTCGATCGCCATGAACGGAGCCGGACGCTCGCCAAAGCGATCGCGGCTTTGTCTGCCGAACATCGCGCCGTGATCGAACTCACCTTCTTCCATGGACTCCCCTACCTAGAGATCGCGGAGATCGTGGGCGCTCCGGTTAATACCATCAAGACACGGATGTTTCACGCGCGTCGGCGGCTAGCTGAAATCTTAACCGAACGAAGGTGAAGGCATGAGCAACGAAACCACATCGGCCTCAGCGAACGACCCCCATCGGCACATCATCGAGATCTTACCGTGGTATGCCAACGGAAGCTTAGATCCACGGGAAGCCATCGAAGTGGAAGCGCACCTTGCGATCTGCCCTCGCTGCCAAAAAGAGTTGCAGTGGTGTCGAGACATCGCTCACAGCGTGCAAACCATCGACGATCAAGAGTGGGTTCCTTCGTCCGACCACTTCGATGGCTTGATGGAAGAGGTCAACGCTTCTTCGCCGGCACGAAGACGGGCCATGGCCTGGCGCGATAGGTTTACGCGGTTTGTCCGATCCATCAGACAAAGCCCCGCGGAGATGCGATGGATGCTAGCCATGCAGACAGTGACCGTGGTCGTGCTCGCAGGAGCCCTGGTTGTGCTCATGCCCCATAAACAGCCTGAGTACTATCAAACCCTTTCATCCCCAACAAAAGCGGATCCCAATGATGTTCCCCGAGTGCAGATAGCCCTCAGCGAGGACACAAAAGAAAAAGAGATCCGCTCGCTGTTGCTTGCCATGCATGCCAGCATCGTACAAGGTCCCAACTTGCTGGGGGTATACGTCGTGGCTCTGCCAAAGCACTCGCCATCACAGCTGGCACAGGTGCTCGGGGAGCTGCGCGCCCATCCCAAGGTGCGGTTTGCAGAGCGCGCCGCCACAGCAACGCGGTGAAGAACCGGCGCGCTCTCAACGGTCTGTGGCTGCTGGGGTTTGCGCTGATGGTCGGTTGTGCGGGCCGGGCAGGGTTCCCATTGATGTCACAGACCGCTGCCGAAGCACCACCCAAACAACTGCGAGAACGGCAGCTTATCGTCACCCTGGCGGCAGAAGCCGAGTCGCACTGGCCGCTCTTCACGCGGGAACTGGGCGCGGACTACGGCTTGTGGCTGGTCGGGGAATTCCCGCTTTCTTCCATCCGCGTGCAGTGCATCGTGTTTGAGGTCCCCTCGGGCAAACCACTGGATGCCGTACTCGACCAACTGGCCGTCGATCCGCGCGTGGAGTCGGTACAGCTTAACCAAGTCTTCGCAGGGCTGGGATCGGTGCACACAGATCCCTATGCACCCATGCAACACGGAGCCGAGCTCATTCGCGCGGATACCGCGCACGGCGTGAGCACCGGCCGCGGGGTCAGGATCGCCATCGTGGACACCGGCGTAGACAAGGGTCATCCTGATCTGCGCGGGCAGATCATGAAGGTGGCGAACTTCGTTGAAAATGGCGAGCAGTCGTTTTCGCAGGATCTGCACGGCACCGCCGTCGCCGGAATCATTGCGGCCAGGGCCGATAACGACATAGGGATCTTCGGCATCGCCCCCGAAGCGCAAATCCTCGCAGGGAAAGCGTGCTGGTATCCTGCGGGTGACACGCAGGCGGTCTGCAGCAGTTGGACCCTGGCCAAGGCCATCGACTTCGCGATAGCCAGCAGCGCCCAGGTAGTAAACTTAAGCCTCACTGGGCCCGCCGACCGACTGCTGGGGCGACTCATTGAAGCGGCCACGGGCCGCGGAATAGTCGTGGTGGCGGCGGTGGCCGAACCGCAAGCACCCGGTCCGGGATTCCCCGCGTCCATGGAAAACGTCATCGCGGTGGGCGCAAGCGATGATAAAGGACGCATGCCTACCCCTCAGTGGCGAGCGAACAAGGATATCCTCAAAGCTCCCGGTTTCGAGATCCTGACCACCGCTCCGCAGGACGGATATGATTTCTCGTCGGGTAGCTCCGTGGCGACCGCGCACGTGAGTGGTGTCATCGCCTTATTACTGGAAAAACAACCCCATCTGAGGCCTACGGAGATAGTCGGTTTATTGACCGCTGCCGGATCCGCCTCTGCGAATGAGATCGGGATGGTCGATGCGTGTAGCGCGTTAGCAAAACTAATGCAGCGTCCGAGCTGTTAGTCACTGTGGCCCTCAAGCCGCTGCGTAAGGCACCGTCGGGGAAAAGCGATTACTTGAAGTTTCGATACGAAGGTAGACGCCCCCGTGCTTCAGGACCTCGATCGCGGTGCTACTTCATCGGTGAGCAGCCTTATGAAGGCGTGTTGACATTCGCCCCGCGAGCCGCGTAGCCGCCCTTTGAACCTTTCTCTTACTCCTGGGAAATAAGCAGGTAAGGGCAAGGCCAAAACAGCCTTGCCTGAAATCATAGCGTACTTAATCAAAGTCAGCAGCTGAACCTTTGCGTTTCAGCCCGGAGTAAGCACATGAAAACACGTAATCCATATATAGTTCCAGTAACACTGCTTTTCGCGGCAAGAAGCACGGCCGCGTCGGCGGCCAACAAAATGTATAGAAAGGAGCATGCAACTATGAAGAAGCCTATTGTCTTGACAGTCGTAGCCGCCTTTGGCTTGCTCTCAGTTGTGATGTCAGTTCCAATTCGCCAGGCGTCTGCGCAGGGCAACACATCAAAGGACTTTGTTCCGCCGATTGTATTCCAGGCAGCCGGACCGACCGCCGAATCGATTCAGGGCACGGTCGATCAGTTCCGCGCCGCTCTGGGGGACTCCAACAACGGCAACGCGCCGGGGCCGCTCGCCAGCGGTCGCCGCGAGATCAACTGGGACGGCGGGGGCAACAACCAGAACACGGCGGTCGCCGGGAACCCGTTCGCGGGCTTTCAGGTCACGCGCGGCGCGCTCTTCACGACGCCGGACGGGATCGGGTTCGTGCAGGCGCCTCCTGCCGCCGATCCGACCCTGTTCCCGCCGGGGGGGCTGGCCGGCCTGTTCGACAACCCGAGGTACGAGACCATCTTCAGCACGTTCAGCCCGCTGCGGCTGTTCAGCGCCATCGGCGGCAAGATCACCGACGTCGACTTCTTCGTGCCCGGCGGCGGTAACATACCGGCGACGACCACCGCGTTCGGCGTGGTCTTCACGGATGTTGACCAGCCGGATGGGAGCGGGCCTGGCAGGAAGCGTGGAAACCGTAAGGCCAGCACGCTGATCAAGTATTTCGGCGTCGACGGCGAGCTGTTGTTCAACAGCTTCGTCTCGGCCTCGCAGGGCGATGGGAGCCTGTCCTTCTTCGGCATCGTGTTTGACGACGCGCGCATCGCCCGGGTGCGGATCACGAGCGGCAACGTCGCCCCGGGGCCGGATGATGGTGGGAAACGAGACGTCGTCGTGATGGATGACTTTATCTACGGCGAACCCCAATAGATGAAGTCACTTTCTAAGACCGTCATGTTAGAGACGATCCCGCGGCGTTGCATTGTCCTCGACGGCTCGAACGAGTCCGATAGCTAACGCAGCAGCCGCGCATCGAAGCGCTGCTGCCGCTGCAGGCCGATCCCGGGGTAGGGCTTAGTTAGCCTTAGGATTACCTGTATGAATCGGAAGCCAAGGAAGTCTTGGACCATCTGCTACAACGTTACGTGGAGTCCTTGGTGTATCAAGGCGTGGTCCCGGATGATGGTGATGAGAAGCGCATCGGATAACGCCGGGAAGCTCATCGACGAATTGCGGCTCGTGTACAACTAGGCCCGGCAGGCGTCCATTACTCAGGAGCTGGCGGAAATCGTGGGCGGCGCCGCGGCGGTTTGTGAACTCAGCCGCACGCATACGCCCACGGCGACCGCCGTAAAGGTCAGACCTACGCCGCCGCGACGATCGCGGCCGCGCGCAAGGTCTTTGCGACCCTCTGAGCGCATCTACAGTCGTACGCGCACCAGCGCCCCGCCGCGCTCGGCACGGTCGAACTCCAGCGTGCCCCCGTAGACCTGTTCCACGATCTCCCGCACCACGGCAAGCCCGATGCCGTGGCCAGCGACGTTCTGATCGCCGCGTACCCCGCGCTGGCTGATAAGCGTGTACAGATTCTCCGGGATCCCCGGTCCGTCATCCTCCACTTCCAGCAGCAATCCGGACCGCTCACCGTTTACCTTAACACGCAGCGCCACTTCCCGCCGCGCCCACTTACAGGCGTTGTCCAGAAGATTTCCGAGCACCTCCAGGAGATCGCTTTCATCCCCATGGAAGACGGTCCTCTGCTCCAAAGAGAAATCGAAACGCAGCGCCTTTTCGGCGTAGACCTTGGCAAATGACTGCTGGAGCTTCTGCACCAGCGGTGCGACCGCCACGGGCACCGCGAGCACCGTCCGTCCCGAGGCCGCGGCGCGCTGAAGCTGGTAGTCCACGGCCTGGTTGATTCTACGGACTTGTTCTTGCAGCGTCTCCTGAAATCCTTCCCCCCGATCGCGTTCCTCCACGGCGCCGCGAATGACCGCAAGCGGTGTCTTTAGGCTATGGGCCAGATCGGCCAACGCATTGCGGTAGCGTTCGAGGTGAGCGCTGCGATTCCTCAAAAAGGTATTTAAGCTCTCCGTGAGAAGCCGCAGCTCTTTCGGGTAGGCGGAGCCGAGCTCACGCTTGCGCCCGGCCTCGATCTCCGCTACCTCCAAGGCGACCCGGCGCAGCGGCGCGAGCCCCCAGCGCCAGATGAGCGCTTGCACACCGAGGAGCACGAGCGCGGCCCCGAGCAGCCAGGCCCAGAGACTGCGCCGAAAACCGCCGACCAAGGCATTGAACGGCTCGGTGCTCTCGGCAACGTAGAACGTATAGCCGAGTCGCTTCTGCGGACTGGCTTCCCAGACCACGCCGAGCCCCACCGAAAAGAAACGCGTGCCGTCCGCGCTTTCCAGCTCATGGAACGCCGGCTCGCCGGTACGGTAGATGGCCGCGAAAGGCAGGTTCAAGCCAAGCATGGAGCGGGAACGCCAGACCACATCCCCCGCGGCGTCGTTCACCTGGGCATACAAGCCCGAACCCGGTGTGTCGAGGCGGACCTCCGGAAGCCGCTTGGGAACCGCTAATTTCTCGCTGTCATCGAGATCAGCCGCGGCAAGCAGGGAATAAATCTGGACCTTCAGTTGCTCGCGCATGGCGGTCAGCGCGCTCTCCCTGAAAGCCTCGTCCAAGGCCAGTCCCGTGAGTCCCAGGAAGGCCGCGAGCACGACGCTTGCGGCGACCAGGAGCCGGGCATTAAGCGAGAGTCCGCCCGCTCGGTCCAAGGCTGAATCTGTAACCGCGGCCGCGCAGGGTCTCGATGGGCTGCAGCACTCGGTCGGGGTCGAGCTTACGCCGCAACCGCGCCACCAGCACTTCGAGTACGTTGCTGTCGCGGTCTGACTCCTCCTCGTAGATGTGATCGCTGAGCTCGGATTTGGAAATCACCTCGCCCGCGCGCAACATCAGGTACTCCAAGACTTTATATTCGAAGGCCGTGAGCTCGACGGGCGCGCCGTTAACCTGCACGGATTGACTCGCCGTATTCAATGCGACCGGTCCGCATTCCAAAAACGGCGTGGCCCACCCCTTGGAGCGGCGGATCAGGGCCTGCAAGCGCGCAAGCAGCTCCTCGAATTGGAACGGCTTAACCAGATAGTCGTCCGCCCCGGTATCCAGGCCCTCCACCTTTTCTTGCCAACGCCCGCGCGCCGTGAGTATCAAGATCGGAAAGGTGCGGCCGGCGGCGCGCCAGCGCCGGATCACATCGATGCCGGATAGTTTCGGGAGACCGAGATCAACGAGCGCCGCATCGATGGGAAACTCGCCGCCCATATACAGGGCTTCTTGACCGTCGCGCGCGATATCGACGGCATAACCCTCGACCCGCAGCCGCTCCGCTACCTGATCGCTCAGGGCAGGCTCGTCTTCGACTAAGAGCAATCGCATCGGCAGCACTCGATTGCAGCGCTCAACGTACGTCGCCGGTGCGCGGATCGACTCCGATCTCGTAGACGCGGCCGTCGGGAGACAGCACCTTGACGCTGTGGCGATTGCGCCCCGGCCGCACCCTGAGCACCCGCCCCCCAGACTTTTGGCGGGCGATGGACGCCGCCTCGTCTGGATCTACCCGAGATCGATCGCCGCCGCGGGACCGCTCCCGATTGCGTCCCTCGTGATCTGCGCTCACTGTTTGGGGCAGTGCGATCAGACAAGCCAGTAACACCGCGCTCACGGGGCGTGCGAGCCTCCCGCATCGCGACTGCGGGAAATGTACTTTCAACATAGCATGCATCCCCTTGCCAGGCTGGCCGATCCGTTCGTCATCATCAGGGCGTAGTTTACCGAGCGCGGCTTAACCTCTGCTTAACGCTGCACCGAAAGCTCATAGTGCATCCGCTTTGGGACCGGTAAAGCCACGGTCGTGCTGCAATGCCGGGATCATCCGCCGGGCCTCATCCACCTTCTCGGGATCGACTTCGGCGATGACAAATCCAGGTTCGTCACCGCCGTCAGCCAGTATCCGCCCCCAGGGATCCACGATCAACGAATGCCCGTAGGTGGCCCGGCCGCTGCGCCGGATTCCGCACTGACCCGGTGCGAAGACATAACTCCCGGTCTCGATAGCACGGGCCCGTTGCAGCACGTGCCAGTGGGCCTGACCGGTAGTGCGCGTAAAGGCCGCGGGGATCGCGAGATAGCGCGCGCCTGCCTGGGCAAGGGCCCGGTAGAGGTGCGCGAAACGCAAATCGTAACACACCGACAGTCCGATCCCGCCCCAGGGCGTGGCTGCCACCACGGCCCGATCCCCCGGCTCGACGGTGGCGGATTCCCGGTAGCTCTCCCCGGCCTTAAGATTCACGTCAAAGAGATGCAGCTTGTTGTAGGAGGCGATGACACGCCCACCCTCATCGAGCAAATACGAGCGGTTGTTGATTTTCCGCGAGGGCAGCTTGATCGCCAAGGAGCCCATCAAGATCCAGGCGCCGAGCTCGCGCGCCAAATCCCTGAAATGCGGAATCGCGGGATGCGATGCTTCCGTATGCGCTTGCGCCAGCAAGCAGGCGTCGTTGACTTGGATCAGGGAAAAATTCTCCGGCAGGCAGATGAGATCAGCGCCCGCCTGGCGCGCCGCACGCACAAGCTCCGTCGCCAGCGTGATGTTTTCGGTCACATCGTCGTCGGCACAGTTCTGGATACAGGCGACTTTAAATTTCATGCATCACGCCAGGGATTGTTCCGAAATCAAAACCCCGTCTTCGTCAGCATAGAGATACCAGCCCGGCGTGAAAGTGACCCCCGCGAACTGGACCGGGATGTCCCGATCCCCCGCGCCCTGCTTGACGCTCTTGCGCGGATTGGTGTTCACCGCCTTGAGCCCGATTGGGATCGTCGCGATGGTCGCGGCATCGCGTATGCACCCATAGACCACGAGCCCGGCCCAGCCGTTGCGGCTCGCCAGCTCCGCCAGCTTATCCCCGACCAGCGCACAGCGGAGCGATCCGCCGCCATCGACGACCAACACTTTGCCGGCACCGGGCTCCTCAAGTGCCGCGCGTACCAGGCTATTATCCTCGAAGACCTTGACGGTCGCGATCGGCCCGGAAAACCGGCGTTTGCTCCCATAGTCGGACAACAGGGGATCTAGCACCTGGACCCGGTGTTCGTGCTCATCGTAGAGATCGGCGGTTGCAAAGCTCATAATCGCTCCGTCTTAATGGTGATGCATTATCTTATCTCATCACTGAGCCAAGCATGATCATCCGCGCAACGCAGCTACCGTGACGCGCAGCGGGTCTATTCACAAGCTCTCGGCGCGCCGCTGGGTTCTCGGGATTCTCCTGGGATCGGTCGTCGCGTTGGGTGTGGCCTACGCGCGCAACCTCTGCCAGGGTTACGAGGCTTTGTTGACGCTCCTCGATCTCGTTCACCGCGCACCCGCGGCTGCGTTCGACATCCGTCCTCGCGCATTGCGCACAGCCCTTAGCTTCGCGGTCGAGCAACGCCACTACCAGGCGGATCTCTACCGCACGGCCGATCCGATGCTCGCGGGGATCGTTTTCGTCCCCGGAGCGGCCGCCGACGGCAAGGACGATGCCCGCGTCATCCGCTTTGCGACCACCCTGGCACGCGCGCGCTTCGCGGTGTTGGTACCCGACGTCGTCGCCCTGCGCGAGCTTAAGCTGCTACCCGACACCGCCCGCGACGTGGCCGACGCCGTCACCTATCTGCGCTCCCGGAAAGAGCTGGCGCCCGCGGGCCGTGCGGGGATCCTGACGACAAGTGTCGCCGTCGGACCCGCGCTCTTGGCATTGCTCGACTCCTCCTTGTCGCGGCAGGTGCGTTTTCTGATTTCCGTCGGCGGCTATTTCGATCTGCCGCGCGTCCTGACCTATTTCACGACCGGGCGCTATGACGCCTATGGTCTTTCGTTAAGGAATAAGCCGCATGAATACGGGAAATGGGTCTATGCGCTCAGTAACGCCTCGCGTCTTGAAGACGCCCGCGAGCGCTATCTTCTCGGCAAGCTGGCGCGGCGGAAATTAGAGAACCCCGAGGCGGAGGTCAATGATCTCCTGGCCTCTCTCAGTACCGAAGGCCGGCAAGTCTACGATTTCATCGTGAACCGAGACCCCACTCGCAGCGCACGCCTGCTGAGCCGGTTTCCTCCGGCATTGCGAACGGATGTCGAGCGACTTAACCTCGCCGCGCGCGATCTCTCACGGCTCAAGACCCGATTCATTCTTGTCCATGGCCTCGACGATTCAATGATTCCCTACGTCGAGAGCGTGGCCTTGGCCGCCGCCCTCCCCGCAGGACAGAGTCGGATCTTCCTCCCCCGCGGCCTGGTGCACGTCGATGTGACACCCGATGCGATGGACGGCGTGCGCATGTGGAGCGCGATCTACGCGCTGCTCTCCGAGCGCTACCTGTAACGATCCGCAGGAAGCGCACACGACTGGGGATCCTTGTCATGGCATCCTAGACTAAGTATCTAAGTATCTTGTTAATGGGGATGATCTCCAGGTGGACGATGCCCGTCAAAACAATACCTTATTGTCACCAGACAAGCGCTGTGATATCAATGAGAAGGATGATATCCGGAAATCATCTAATCACTAGTTGGGCGCCTGCTTCCCTGAAGACAAGAGTGAGTCCATAGTGCGTCTTGGTAACTGTATTCCTCGTTCAGCCTCGGAGATTAGGAGAAGGTCCATATCAACCCGGTGAAACACGGCTACGTGAAGCGGGTATCGGAATGGCCCTACTCAACGTTGCATCGCTACGTCACGCGCGGTATCTATCCACCCGATTGGGCTGGCGATGGATGTTCCGAGATGGAGGCGGGTGAACGCAAAGGATGAACATCCGGCGCAATACGCTCACGCAATTGCGCCCTACGGGCTAGACGAGCAACACGCGAGATTTGGCCCGAGTTCGAGATTTTGAAGTCGATGGTGCAAGCGTTGAGGGAGCATCACAATGAACTTCGCCACTATCTGGCTTCTGATGAATTCCTGATCGAGCTACAGCGTGGAGGACTGACCGGTCAGGGAGACAGGTAACAAAAGCGTCTGGGTACATAGGTAACACTAGCCCATCTTGTTGCTCACAATGCGGCATCAGTAAGTGCCGAGCGCTCTTCTCAATATGCGCCTCAAAAGCTAAGCCTTAAGGATTGTTACCGGCGCAAGGCGCTGGCAGCTATCCGATCTAACGTGCCGCCAGACGGTCTTTCGCAATCGCGACGCGTTCTTCCACGGTATGAGGCCGAGCGGCGATCCGCTCGATGAGCTGTAGCCTAGGCAGGAGCCCCGCGCGATTGGCGATCTGGATGTTGAGGCCTGGGCGTGCGTTCAGCTCCAAGAGCAAAGGCCCCTTGTCGCGATCGAGCACGATATCGACCCCCACATACCCCAAGCCCGTGAGATCATAGGCTTGCGCCGCGATCCCGAGCAGCCGATCCCAGTGCGGGATCTGCAGCCCGGTGACGGGATTGCCGGTGTCGGGGTGTTCGGTCACGACCTCGTTGCGCCACACCGCTGTCAGCGTGCGCCCGGTCCCGATATCCACACCGGCGCCGATGGCGCCCTGATGCAAGTTGGCCTTACCGTCCGAGAGGCGCGTGGGCAGCCGCACCATGGCCATGACCGGGAATCCCCGAAACACCACGATGCGGATATCCGGGACGCCCTGGAAGCTGATGGCCCCGAACAAGGGGTCGAACCGTACGCGGTATTCGATCAAGGCCTTGTCGGGGTGACCGCCAAGGCTGAAGAGACCGCTCAGTATATTTGATGCGTAATGAGCTAACTGGGACCGGTCCATGATGACGCCGCTCACCAATCGGTACATTTTCTTGGCACGCCCGGCTACGACCAGCACGCCGTCTCCGCCACTGCCTTGGGAGGGTTTGAGCACGAACTCCGGATACGCCGCAAGGACCTCGTCGAGCTCTTCAATCTGGTGCTCGATCTCAATCACGCCGTAGAGCTCGGGCACCGAAAGCCCAGCATTCAAGGCCAGTTGCTTGGTTTTAAGCTTGTCGTCGACCAGGGGATAGAGATGCCTAGGGTTGTACGCCAGGGTGTAGCGGCAGTTGCGCTCGTTGATACCCAGCACGCCCCCCTCGCGCAGGCGCCGAACGGTACCGAAGATCATGTCCTCGGTAAGGCGAGGGCCTTGAATCGCCTTAGCTCAACGAGACGATAGCCTGTGTATTTCCCCAAAAGCAGCGAAGCTGCAAGGAGCACGAGCAGGAGTTCCGGAAACACAAACATCAGGTGCTCGGTGTAGGCGGCGGTCATCGCCAAATAAGACAAGGCCGCAACAAGAAGACTGCCCAGCCCTTGCTGAATCGCCTCGGCCGGGCCGCGTTCTTCCCATACGATAGACATGCGTTCGATCGTCATGGTCATGATCACCATCGGGAACAAGGCGACCGAAAGTCCGCGTTCCAGGCCCAGATGGTGACTGACGATACTGAGCGCTGCCATAAGCAACACCACCACGGTCAGCACCGCCGCGAGCCGCGGGACCAGAAGCAGCTGCAGGCGCTCGAAATAGAATCGTACGGTGAGGCCCAAGGTCACCACGGCGCAGAACAGCACCATCCCCCAAAGCAATTGCGTCTCCCGGAAGGCGAGCCCGATGAGCACCGGCGTGAAGGTGCCGAAGGTCTTGATCCCCACGATATTGCGCATGATCAGCAATAGGAAAGCGCCCACCGGCACCGCGAGCAAGACTCGGTAGACACTCTGAGTTTGCATCGGCAGGCTCAGCAAGGAGAATTCCAGGAGTTGAGGATTGACGATGCGGCCTCGTAAGGCTGCGGCCTCGAGACCGCCCGCCTCGGTGCGCCGGACCGCGATCGTGTAGTGAACCTTGTCCCCCCCCTTGACCTTGAGCAGGGTTTCCGGCCCGATGGCGAACACCAGATAATCGTTCGGCAAACCGGTCTCGCCCGTGCCGAGATCGAAGGCGTTCCACCTTCCGTCGGAGTAGACCTGCAACCATGACAGCATCGGTGCCTCGCCGCTTGGCAGCGCGAGCCTTACACCTTGCAGCAGGCGCGCCGGGACTTGGGCGAGTGCCAGCAACCGCAGCGCCGCCTCCGCAACCCGTTCGCGATCGGGCCGCGGACCGGTGAGCAGCGCCGCATTGCTGTCATTGCGCGGCTCCCACAGATGCTTGATCAGTTGTGCAACCATGGTATCGAGATCCGCGGATTGCTCGCGCACGGATTTGAGCAAAGTTTCCGCCGCGGCGAGATACGGACCTTCGAGGGCGGGCGGCGGTGGGCGCTCGGGTCTTTTGGCGAGTGCCTTCTCTTCGGCCGGTTCCAGCGCCTGAACCGAGGATCGATAATACAAGGCCTGCGCCCCGCTCACCTTGCGGATCGCCCACACCGCTTGGCGGTTATCATTGACCAGCGTCGTCGTGAGACCGAAGCCTCGCGAGATGAAGTTTTCGTCCACGACCGCCAAGCGCGGCGAGGTCCGCGGAATAAACATCGACACCTTCACGGGACCGCCGCGCGCGACAAAGCTGATACGCACCTCGACATCCCAGAGATCGGATTTTTCGCCGGGAATGATGGGGAAACCCAAGGCTACGATCTTGTATGAAAAAAGACCCGCGCCGAGGAGCGTCAGCAGGAATGATAAGATATAAACGTGGCGGCTACCCATCCCGGCCCGCTCCTTGGCAGACGGGTTCTCGGGTAAAGGTCAGCGCGGCGTCGACGAGTAGGTTCTCCTTTAGAAAGCTTCGTCCAATTAATACCGGGTAGAGAAAGCCCTTGCGATTGACCAGATTCACTTCGATGTCTTTGTATATATTGCCCATACAGACGCCGAGCACGACGACGGGCCGCGTTTGTAGTTTGCCGAAATGCCGCTGGATCCGTGCCCGGCGCTCCAATTTTCGTTCAAACTTGACCTTGTGGCCATGCAGATCAGCGACCTCGAAACCTATCCAGGGATCTCCGTCGCGGGTAAATTCATCAATGTTCCGGGCATTGATGGAGGAGTTCTTCGCCCCGGTATCGACCTTCGCTTTTAAGATCATCTCTCCGGGGTAGAGTTTGATCCTCTCCACCCACCCGACGACCTCCTTCGCGCAGACGACCTGCGGTAGTAGGGCTATTAATAGTGGGAGAATCGCCGACTCCGGTAAATGCATGTGGTTGACCACGGTTAGGAAAAAAATACCAGGATGAACGCGGCGATTCTAACGTTGATTGACGATCCGGGCTACGGCAGGCCGGGTTTCGGTCCCCCGCGTGCCTGCGGCGCATTGTGACATAGTTAACATTTTCCTCGATCATCGCACGCGACAACGGTATTATCGCAAACGCTCCGGCATCGATGGCGATACGCGCCGGGGAGGCTGGCAATGGAAGAAGAACCACCGCCTAAAAAAGCTTCGGGGGCTGCGGGCGCCAAGTGGCGCAAGGCGTGGGCGCTTCTGTCCGCGGTGCTCGCCGCGCTGGTGTTGCTGGTGATCGGGTATACCGCGTACCGGTTGCTCCCGAATCGCGCCGTCAGCTACACGGATATCGAAGATCATTTCAAGTACGGTTCCATGGGCGGCGAAGTCAATCTCGGAATCCCGTACTGGATCTGGCAGGCCGCCCCGCTGGTCTGTGGCGAGTCCTTGAGCGAAGTCGCCGCCGGCCGCTTGGCGCCGGATTATCTCACGCGGGTCGCGGCCTACCTGAGCGATGAGGCCGGTGCCGCGGAAGTCCGCCGGCAGCTTTCCCGGGAGGGTTACCAGGCGCTCGGGTTTTTCTATGAGCAGGACGGCAGCGGCCAGGAACGCGATCTCCCGGTGGGGATCTCCAAGCGTCGGTATCTCGGGGTCGATCGGCTTTTCCTAAACTGCGCGGCTTGTCACGCGGGCACGGTGCGTAAAACGCCCGACGATCCGGCGATATTAGTCCTCGGCATGCCGGCCCACCGCTTCGACTTCTACGCTTTCAAGCATTTCTTTTTCCAGTGCGCGGGGCAGGAGCGTTTTTCCAAGCGCGATCTAATCCCCGAAATCGAGGCGCTAGGGGGCAAGCTAGGCTGGATCGATCGCCACGGCGTCTATCCGGTGGCCATCGCAAGCATGCGCGAGCGGGGGCAATGGCTCGCAGGCAGGCTCGGTTTCTCGTACCGCCAACCCGAGTGGGGGCCGGGCCGAGGCGACAGCTTCAGCCATGCCAAGGGTCTTCTTAACATGCCTTGGGAGCACCTGTCCGATTGGCGGACCGAGCGTAAGGTGGAAGTGCAAAGCCTAGGCACCGCGGACTTCCCTTCGATCTGGTTACAAGGGCCTCGCAGGAAGCGCGCAGACGGGCGCGAGATGGAGCTGCATTGGGACGGCAATAACGACAGCGGCAAGGAGCGCCACTTGAGCGCCCTTATCAGCATCGGGGCCTTGCCACCGGGCATCGACCATCAAGCCCTATGCCGCATCGAGAGCTGGTTGCTCGATTTCCCACCCCGGAACTACGACGATTTCTTTCCGATCGACCATGCTCTCGCGTCCCGCGGCGAGGTGCTTTACCGCCGCTACTGTGCGAATTGCCACGGTTTTAACGGACAAGACTTCACGGGTCGGCGGGTCGGATTCGTCACCCCGATCGATGAGATAGGCACCGATCGCTACCGCTTGGATAGTTTCACCGAGGATCTCGCCGTCAACCAGGCCACGGTCTTTGCCGGGCAGGCGCGGCAAGCCTGCAGTGCCGATTTCGGCTCCGGCGGATCGCCAACCACCGCCGGAGCGGGTGGCGGCGGACGACGCTTGGCGGCCGTGCAGGCCGAGGATGAGACCACCTATCGCTGGACGCATTTTCATAAAACCCACGGCTACGCTAACCTGCCGCTCGACGGGATCTGGCTGCGCGCGCCCTATCTGCACAACGGCTCGGTGCCGAGCCTGCGCGATCTTTTGGAACCGAGCGACAACCGGCCTGCGGTGTTCTATCGCGGCAACGATGTCTACGACCCGCAAAACGTAGGATTTCGCTTCGACGCGCCCGAGGCGGACGGTAAAAAATTCTTCGCCTTCGATACCAGGGTCCCGGGCAACGGCAATCAGGGGCACGAAGGAGCCGAATACGGCACCGAATTGTCCGCCGAGAAGAAAAACGCCTTGCTCGAGTATCTCAAGACCTTTTAACCGCGACCCATGAACGATACCCCACGGAGCGGTCCCAAGCGGAGCTATATCCTACTCACCATGCTCTCGCTACTGGCCGGTGTCATGGCTTACATCGCCTGGGAGCGCGGATTTCGCGAGCATCCGCAACCGGATTGGGTGCGGCGCGACGACGCGACACGCTTCATGTATGGCTCGATCGGGGCGGAGCGAGATACGGGTATTCCGTACTGGGTCTTTTACGTCCTGCCGCGGATGTTTCCCGAAAGGCTTCCGGGCCCGGGCGGTTACGCCGCGCTCGGTTTGCCTTGGGAGGAAGGGCAGGAGTTGCCCATCGGGTTCACGAAAAAGAGCCTCGGTTTTCCGCGCGTCGGCAACAACTGCGCCCTGTGTCACGCCACGCGTTATCGAACCGCATCCGATGCCAAGCCGGTATTCGTGCCGCTGGGACCGGGTCATACGACGAATATCCAGGCATATTTGCGGTTCCTTATCGACTGCGCCAAGGACCCGCGCTTCAATAGTGACAATATCCTGCAGGAAATCAAGAACGTTACCAGCCTCGATTGGATCGACACCCTGATGTACCGCTTCTTTATCATCCCGGTGACCAAGGAGCGCTTGTTGGAGCGCGAGGCCCGGTATCCGTCGCTATACCGCACCGACGTCCCCGACTGGGGACGCGGGCGGGACGACGCCATAAATTTGATCAACTATTCCCTGAACCCCATCGAAGACAGCTTCGGCCCGGCCGACTTTCCGGCGATCTGGAATCTCAAGAAATACGCTTCCAACCCCGGCGACGAGGATCCGCAACGCACAAACTTCGCCGGCGACACTTGGGATGCAGATACAGTTGCCATGGATTCCGCGCTCGGGCTTTTGGGCGGCGCGCCGCATGATAGGGAGGAGCTCATCGAGGAAATGCAGTGGATCACGGACTACGCCAAGCGCACGCCGCCGCCCGCATACCCGTTTCCGATCGACGCTGCGAAGGCCGCTGACGGACAGGCCGTGTTCGCTGCGCAATGCGCATTCTGCCACGCCGAGGACAGCGGCCGAGTCGGCCGCCCCCTGCCGCTGGTCGAAATCGGCACCAGCCGCGGCCGCTTGGATCGCTGGAACAGGAGCGCCGCCGTCAAGGCCAACCGGGCGGTCGCGGGTATGGGCATCGAGCGCCGCGGTCTCGTGGAAGAAGATCTCATAGGATACAAGGTGCCACACCTCGACGGGATCTGGCTGCGGGCGCCCTACCTCCATAACGGCGCGGTGCCGAACTTGCGCGATCTCTTGGAACCCGCGGCAAAACGCCCGCGCGTTTTCTATCGCGGCTATGATGTCTACGATCCCGATAGCGCCGGGTTCATCGCCCAGGGGCCCGAGGCTGAGC
>JBOIDM010000205.1:0-11994 GCA_050740575.1 Gammaproteobacteria bacterium | reverse complement strand
GCGGTCTCCATGACCCAGATGTCCACGTTCGTCGTGTCGGAGAGGATGAAAAGCTCGAAGGCCTGCGCCCGGTCTTCGGCGACGAGCGCTTCGGCCATGGCTTGCAAGGCCGCGAATGTGCGAGCGGGATTCTCGTTGTATACCGGCATGACAACGGCCGTGCGGCTGGCGAGCGGCACGTCTTTGAGCGCACGGCGGCGGCGCTGCCAGCCGAGCAGGACGCCCGTCACGCAGGCGGCCGCCGACAGCGAGATCCAGCCGAAAGTGATCGCGAACAGCGCGATCATTAGCCACTCGAGGTGCGCGATGCCGCCGATGTCGACGACCTCGAACATCTCGCGCGTGCCGAAGCCCGTGAGCGCTGCGGCGCCGCCGAAGGTGAGGAGGCGCGCGAGACGGGCGACGAAGGAGGCGCGCACGCGCCCGCGACCCTCGTACTTGCGCAGCGATTGCACCGGCATCGCCAGGGGCGCCGGCGGCGGCACGCTGGCGTTGCCGTACCCCGTCGCGGCCGTCTCCAGCTGCCGTTCCAGGCTCAGCGGGTCCAACGATACAGCCATGTCTCGCTCCACGGCTTGTCCCCCGTCATCAACCCGAGCCGCAGCTCGACGACATCGGCGTTATCGGGATCGAGCTCGAAGCTCACGCGATACTGGCGCGTCGGTGTGATCGACGGTCCTCGCAGGCCGGTGATCGTCCCCGCCGAAGCGCTGACCAGGGCTCGCACATCGCGCGGGCTCGAGCCGGTGGCATCGAAGTCCACGACGATCAGGCGCCGCTCCTCGTTGAGCGTCGCGCCCATGCGCGTGGCGACCACACGCGCGAGCGGCTGCTCGTCTGCCGGCGTGGGCACCCAGTAGAGACGATAGGAAAAGTCGTAGCGCTGGCCCGCCTGCAACGGCATGGCGGGCCGCCAGAACGCGACGATGTTGTCATGCATCTCCTTGCTGCTCGGGATCTCCACCAGCTCGACCGACCCGCGACCCCAGCCCTCGAGCGGCTCCACCCATGCGCTCGGGCGCAACTCGTAGCGCCCCTCGGAATCCTCGTACCCCAGGTAGCTGCGCTGGCGCTGCACTAGACCAAAGCCGCGCGGGTCCGAGTCCAGGAAGGAGGAGATCTGCAGGTCGGTGGGATTGGCGAGCGGCCGCCACAGGCGCTCGCCGCTGCCGGTGATGACCTGCAAGCCGTCGGAGTCGTGAACGGCGTTGCGGAAATCGTCGAAGCGCGTGCGATTCGACGTATCGAAGAGAAACATCGATGTCAACGGCGCGATACCGAAGCTGTTCATGTCGACGCGCGGGAACAGCGCCAACTGCACGTCCATGCGCGTGCCATCGCCGGGTTGCACCGTGAAAGTGTACGCGCCGGTCACCGACGGGCTGTCGAGCAGGGCATGGATGACGAGCTTCGTCGCCCCCACCGGCGGGCGTTCGATCCAGAAGCGCGTGAAGGCGGGAAACTCTTCGCCTTCCTTGTCGCCCGTCTTCAGCGCGAGGCCGCGCGCCGATAGTCCGTATCTCTGGCCGCGCCCGACCGCTCTGAAATAGCTCGCGCCCTGGAACACGAGAAACTCGTCGAGCACATCGGCGCGATTGATCGGATAGCGAATTCCGAAGCCCGAGTAGTTGAGTGCCGCACCATCATCGGGACGTTTGACGCCCGGACCGTAGTCGAAAATTTTCGGCGTGAAGCGCACGCCGCGCGCACGCCCGCCGACGACAAGGTTGAGCTCGATGGGGGTCTTGTAGATGAAACCAGGATGAAAGAGATCGACCGTGAAGCCGCGTCTCTCGCGCTCCCAGATCGAAGCGCCCTTATGGAAGCGGATGCTGCGGTACTCCTCGTAGCCGATGTCGCCGAGCGCGCCGAGGTGCGTGTCCTGCTTGGGCTCGACGTAAGGCTGCCGAGCCACTCGCAGGGCTTCCGACAACAGCCAATCGCGGCTGAATGGCGTGCCGGTGCTGGAGGCTGCAACCGCAGGCGCGCTGGTCGTGCGCGCGCTCGTCTGGCCCGCGAAGGACACTGCCACGCAAGCGCAGAAAACCAGACTCGATCTCAGGTATGACACTCGTTACGTCCCGCCGTGGATAGTGCGTAATTCTTATGCGCGCGCAGTTCACGCAAGCCTGGCCGCAAATGGCAACGCCCTTCCCAAACGGCGCGCGTGTGCGAAGAAAGAGGCTGATATCAACGGTCTGTCAGCTCGCCGGGTCCTTCCGTGGGGCAGCTTCGTCTCGCAGAGCGCCGAACGCCCGTTTGTGACCGACGGCGTTTGGGCCGTAGCGGTCCTGCCGCTCTTGGATTTCGTATTTCAAGAGGCCCTGTTCTCGGGACTCCAATGTTCCAATGGCGCTGGCAGATGGCAAGCGGTGAATCGCCAAGGATTCTTTCTCGCTTCCCTCGCCAAGCCAATGGGTGAGATGAAATTCAAAGTGCGCGCGTTGCGCAGGGCCCAAGAGAACCACTCGAGAAATGGTGCCCGGCAAATCGTCTGGAAACCTATGGCAAAAGGGAGAACATCCGCGCCTTGGGAATAACCAACGAGCATTACATGATCCTTTCTCCAGGCGGCTTTATAGTAACGCAAAACCCGCTCTAAATCTTTCGTGAATCCCTCCGGCGTGCGAGGCGTCCAGAAATACTGAAGCGAGTTCAGCCCCACGACGGGAATCCCTTTTTGGACGAACGCATCACCCAACTCCCGATCGATCCCCGCCCAGCCTCCATTCCCCGAGAGGATCACGATGAACGTATCCGATTCCTTCGTCTTGGAAAGAACCTCCACCAGCGGAAGATCTTTGACGTCTTCCGCTTGGACCGCTTTGTCGTCGCAGACTTGGTCTATCGTGCCTTGAAAGGATGCGAGGTTCCGAGAACCGAGGCCTACCTTTTGATCTAGATCAAGACGATTTGGCCAGACTGTGGCAAAGTTAATTTTGCGATCCCGACCGGGCATGGTAAGCGAGGGTGGGTTATGTACGAGCAAACCGATTATGATGAGATATGGCGACGTTGCGCACAGCTACAGCGCGAGCTTTGGGAAGAGTGGACGAAGATGCTTGACGCTTACAAACCCACAAGCCCTTGGGAGCAGGCACAGCACAATACCATCGAGGTCGGAGTGGATCTCCTGAAGCGTCTTGTCAACATACAAACCGATTTCCTAAGCGCTGCGGCTGGCTCAGTGCCGGATCTACCGAGGCTGACCGGCCAATACCTCGAAGCCATGCGAGGGGCGAGCGACGGTTGGCTCGAGCTACAGCGCCGGTCCTCTCGTCTCTGGTTCGGGTCGATGGGCCAGATGGACCCGACTCGTTACTTCTGCACCGATGCGTTGATGAAGGCCGCGCAAGGATGGGTGCTTCCTTGGGGAAAACTGATGGAGCAAACCCTGCCAGGCCAAGCACGGTTCATGGCGGCAGCCGCACCGTTCGCAGCAGCACAGGCCCCATCCCCAATCAAGCCACAGGCGCGCAAAGAGCGCCGGCGGTCAGCCGCGATCGGGTAAGACGTCCGCCGGCCAGTCGAGTGCGGCTATTCCGTTTCAAAACATCTTCGAGGACCTACACGAATGACTGGCCACCACTTTGCTCTCAATGGAAGTCTTGTTTCCATAAAGCCCAATCTCGTAAGCAGCGCGCGGCTGCAACGGAACAATTCGGCAACGAATAGCCGTTGCGGGCTGCCCCCGACCCCAGCGGCCGTGCCACCAACCTCCGGTCTTACCGGAAAACGCTCCCCCCATTGGCGGGGCTCGCGCTTAAGGGGCTTACACCGGGTCGGGTAGTCGAGAGAGGCCCGGGGACTGGAGGGAGCGTTCCAGATCTGGCACTCCGCGATCGAGCGCAAGCGCTACTTCCGGTGCTGGGTCCACATGTTCGACCCAGCACATTCGGGACCCTTAATCGGCTTGGGCAGAAGGCGCATCGATCAGCGCCCGCATGGCCTGATAGACCCTTTCTGTCGTCTCGCGGTATGATTCCTCGGCACCGAACCGCATCGGCGGCCCAAAACGCACCTCGACCGGACCACGTCGCATGGGAAATGCGGTATCGGGCGGCAGGATCTTTTCGGTTCCTAGGATCACCACGGGGACCACTGGGCATTGCATCTCCACCGCCAGCAGACCAGTCTGTTACCCTGATGTATAGAAGTGCGAATGTTAACGTTGAGAGAATGCATTAGCGGTCGGTCGGCACCGCGATCCACAGGCGAGGTGACCGGAGATGCGAATTGGTGTGCTGAAAGAGATCAAGGACAAAGAGGGCCGCGTGGCATTGACACCGGCTGGCGCGAAGCGCCTGTACGAGGCGGGGCATGTCGTCCTGGTCGAGGAAGGGGCGGGCATGGGTTCAGGTTTTTCGGACGAGAGTTACCGGACAGCCGGAGCGGCGATCGTCTCTGCGGATCTTGCCTGGGATGCCGGGCTCGTGCTCAAGGTCAAGGAGCCGCTCGAGCCCGAGTATCGCTTTCTCAAGGACCAGATTCTCTTTACCTTCCTGCATCTCGCCGGTGTGTCCCGTAGGCTGACTGAGGTCTTGCTCGCGAACAAGACCACGGCTCTCGCGTATGAGACTCTGGAGGATAAGAGCGGGAGGTTGCCGCTGCTGGCGCCTATGAGCGCCGTTGCCGGCGATGTGGCGATCACGGTAGGCAGTTACTATCTCGCTAAGGTCCATGGGGGTCGAGGGACGTTGCTTGGAGAAGTGTTAGGAACGCGTCATGGAAAGGTCGTAGTCCTCGGCGATGGCGTGGTCGGGCGCCATGCCGCTCGCACCGCCGATGCCCTCGGGGCCGCGACCTTTGTCGCGGGGCGCCACCCAGAGCGGGTCGAAGGACTGAAGCACGTTACCTCGCAGAGGGTCAGTTACTTTTTATCGAGCCCCAAGACGATCGCCGGACATCTACACGATGCGGATCTCGTCGTTGGGGCAGTCCTCCTGCGCGCGGCACGCGCGCCGTGGGTGGTGAGCGAGAGCATGGTAAAAGCCATGCAGTCGGGTGCCGTCGTCGTCGATGTCAGCATCGACCAAGGAGGATGCATCGAGACCTCGCGCTCGACCTCGCACTCCGACCCGGTGTATGAGAAACACGGTGTCATCCACTATTGCGTGCCCAATATGCCGGGGGCTTATCCTCGGACCTCGACGCTGGCGCTCGCCGCCGCCACCTTGCCCTACGTGTGTCGCCTTGCCGATCGGGGCTTGGAAGCCGTGAGGGGCGATCCGGGGTTTGCGAAGGCCGTGAACACCTGCAATGGCTACCTCACCTGCAAGCCCGTGGCGGAGGCCTTGGACCTCCTCGAGCGTTATCGCGGGATCGAAGATCTAGGTCTTTAGAGCGACGGGCGACAGGCGCTTCGCGCCCCATCGCTATAGTCCAGGGTTGGATCAAAAACTACCAAAGACTTTCACCAGGTACGGAAGCGACCGGTATCGAGGTGCACGAAATCGGAAGCGGGGTAATAACCAACTCCGCCGTGGGCGAGCGAGATCGCCGCCTTGCGGATGAGCCGGGTGGGCACATCGCTGAGGCGGACGTCGATGGCCCGACCCTTAAGATGCAGACTGCCTTGCGAGACGCTGCTGCTGTGCCGGCGCAGCATCGCGTTGGTCGTTTGTGAGCGATAGCCCGAGATGACCTCGAACCGGCCCCGGCTCTCGGCCCGGATCTGTACAGCGTGCAGGATATCGAGTAGCCGGGGGTCGATCGCGTGTACATCCCCGGTGCGGAAGTCGCGCAACAGATGATTGATTTCGATGAGCGCTTCGGGGACGTACTGGCCATCCTCGCAATAAAGGATGCTTAAGCTTTCGCTCGTATGCGTGTGAGAAAACTTCAGGCGCCGCTCGCTGCGCAAGCGGGCGAAGCCGGTTACCGGGACGAACGCTAGGGGCAAGAGTAGGCCCGCCGCTTGGAGCAGACGGCGACGGTTACGGGTAAACTTCATGCTGAACCTCCCCAAGCTATGCTATGAACGAACGAACTCCTCGGCATTTTCCCAGACTCGCTCCGGGGCCGCAACGACCGCCGGTATCATTCAGGCCGAGGGCCCGAGGCTGGAGATGGGTCGGCCCATGACATTGATCGTGGCAATCTTCCGGCTCGTGTGTACGGGGCTCTTTGCCGTATCGGCTGCCGCCGCTCAATCTTCGGCCGAGGACAGGGTAGCGGAACAGTTGCGCCAGCGCATGGAGCAGCTTATAGAGACTGGCTCCCTGGTGGTGCAGGGCGCGAACATCGGGGTCGAGGATCCGCTGCCCGAGTTCTATACCCGCCGCGATTTCCGCCGGGTCTGGACACGCGCGGAGCGGGTGCAAGAGCTCCTGCGAGTGCTCGCGACGTCCAGTGACCACGGGCTGAACCCGGAGGATTACTTCCTCACCAAGCTGCGAGACCAAGTGGAACACGCCGGGCGCGATGAATCACGGCCAGTGACTGGCCCGCCGCTGGGTGAAACTCGCGCCGAGGATCGGGCGATACCGCCGGACGAGGCGAGCCGGGCGGCGGAGCTGGACATACTGCTCACCGAAGCCCTGATCCGCTACGGCTACCACCGGCGGTTCGGAAAGGTGACTCCGACGACGATCGAGCCCAATTGGAACTTCAAGCGGGCGTTTGCGCCGGGCGTAGACCCGGTGAACCTCCTCGAGGAGGCGGTCCATGCGGAGTCGCTCCTTGCCTTCGTCGAGGAGCGGATCCCACACGGTCCCTGGTACAAGAGGCACCAGGCGGCCCTGAAGCGCTACCGGTCTATCGCGGCGTCCGGCGGCTGGGCTGCCGTGCCGACCGGTCCGGCTCTTAAGCCCGGCGGCGCTGATCCGAGGGTGTCGGCGTTGCGGGAGCGGCTCGGGATCACCGGTGATCCCCTTGCGCGCGGAGCCGGCTCCGGCAATTTCTACGATGCCGACCTGGAGCAGGCCGTGCGGCGATTTCAGGACCGTCATGCGTTGAGCGTCGATGGCGTCGTAGGTCGCCAGACATTGGCGGCGCTGAACGTGCCGCTGCAGGCCCGGATCGACCAGTTGCGCCTCTCCTTGGAGCGGGCGCGATGGGTACGCGAGAGTGTCGTCCCGCGCTATGTTGCGGTCAACATTGCCGGTTTTCGCGCGGCCATGGTCCGCGACGGCAACGTCGTCTGGACAGCTCGGGTAGTCGTCGGACGGACTTACCGGCAGACCCCGGTGTTCCGCGGCGAAATGCAATACTTGGTGCTCAACCCCACCTGGACGGTGCCGCCCGGCATTCTGCGCAGCGACACGCTACCAAGGGTGAAGAAGGATCCCGATTACCTGCGGCGGGAAAACTTCCGGGTAATCGATCGCGACGGCCGCTGGGTCGATCCGTCATCGGTCAACTGGCGGGCCTATGGCGGCAGCGTACCGTATACGCTGCGTCAGGATCCTGGGGAGGACAATGCGCTCGGACGCATCAAGTTCGTGTTCCCGAACCCGCACGCCGTGTACCTGCACGATACGCCCGCCCGAAACCTCTTCGATCAGCCGGAGCGTACCTTCAGTTCCGGCTGCATCCGCGTGGAGGATCCGTTTCAGCTGGCGGAGCTGTTGCTCGACGATCCGAAGTGGACGCGTCAAACTCTGCAACGCGCGGTCGATGCGGGGAATACGCAGGTTGTGCGGCTGGGAGAGCCCGTGCCGGTATTCATCCTCTACTTCACCGCGATCGTGGATCCCGACGGGACACTGCGGTTCTACAAGGATGTCTATGAGCGGGATGCCAAGCTTCTGGCCGCGCTGAACGGGGAGGTCCGCATCGATCTACCTCGACAGGCTTCGCCAGGAACCGGGCATTAAAGACGATGATAAGCCCAAAGCCGATCGCGACGCTTTGCTCCGATCAGCGTCGCATTTGTCTATACACGAGGGCCTAAGGCGTAGAGATTATAGCCATCGCGGCGAGATGGTCGCGTTTGTTACTTGTCATTAAAATATGTTCTTTAAGGCATTGACGGAGATGGCCACTGGGCCGTCCTCTGTCGCTTTTCTCCAGCCAAGGCACAAATCGGCACGTGTCTGACTGCGGGAGTGCCAAAAATCAATCGGAGAAAGCCATGCTAGACCTCAATCCGGAAGACATCTGTTCCATCATCGAACGAGCCCGCCAATTCCATGCACAAGAGGCTGTCGTCATACACCATAAACTCTCTGGAGCAGGAGCAACAGGCCAATCTGGTCGCGCTGATGTGGACGGACATGATGATTCGCTACCTCGTTGTGGCTCGTTGCTACTGATGTAAATGCGCCAGTTGCAGCCCATGTCTGCTTGACCTAAGCGCCGACGCTGGGCACGTGACGAGCGAAATCTGCTCTCCGCAGCACAGTTGGCGCGCGTCTTTAAAGTCAGTTACCCGTCCCGTTGGTCGTTCTTAAACCGAACCTTCCTGTCCTCGAACCAGGCGGCACCAAGAGTCCGACGCCATTTCGCGTTGTACCGATCTGTCCGGGCGGTGCGCTCTCCAATATAAACCCAGGTGTAGTCTAGCCCTTCTGACCGGCACCACGCGTCGAAGCGTTCTTTATCGAGCAGCAGAGGCGAACCACGGTCCTCCAGTTTCCTAAGGAACACTTGTCCATCCGGAAGGAGCCAGAGGCCGGTATTCCTGGGATCCGGGATACTCAGCCCGAGCGCGTGACGAATGCGCGGATGTGGGACCGTGTACTGAATGTTTCCTTCGAGCGAGCGATCCGTGTCGTCCTCTAAATACCCCGTCACGATCGGAGACACTATATCGACATTGTCGTAGTCCACCGATCTCCAAAACGGGATTGCTTCCGGCGACATCAGTCCGAACTCGTGAGCCAAATATCCCTCGGATTTGGTCTCCAGTCCCCACCCGTCCATTCCCTGCCTGTGATCCCTTAAAAACCCATCCACGACCTGTTGCCGATCGTCGGCTTTGTGCGCAACAAGAGAGACGAATGCCTGCACCTGGCGACGGAATGGATTGGTCAGGTGGTCGACCGAATGTTTCTCATTGACCGACTCCGACCAGTCGGCAATCAACCATCGGCGGCCTTCCAAGAGTCCTGTCAGCCAAGACTCGGGGGCATCGAAGTGATCGGCGCGAAACGGCCAGTTCATCAACTCCGCATCTTTGACATCTTCCATCAAAAGAGGAGGCGGGCCGATGAAAAGCGGTGGATGGAATGGCGATCTGTTCCTCCGAGGTAGAATCGTGGGATCTATACGATCCCGATGCCAGATATCCTGAGGGACCTGATAAATCCGCGTTTCTTTGCCGTATCCTGCCTTGATCCAGAAGTTGTCCGCCAGTCGCGCCAAGAGTTCTTCCAATGCAATCCACTGGTACTTCTTCCCAATCCGTTCGGTTACCGGACGGCGGCTGTCAGCCCCGTACGGCTCCCGAGGAAATCGATCCTTGGTCCAACCGAGTTCGTATGCTCGCCGGCCTATCCAAAGGCCGGCCGGCTCTGGGTTTCGCGTTTTAGGTGGTTCAAACTGACGATGGATTTTAGGCGCGAGTTCCGCCCTGTAAGTGGTCCTCAGGGTTTTCGGCAGGCTTTTCACGAACGCTCCTTCGGCGTCCAGGATGGTCGCCTCGGTCGCCTTCTTGCGCTTTCGGGGTGTTATCGAAATGCCGAAAGGATCCTCCGAGACGGTCTCGTTGCGGGCAGCCTCCACGGCCAGCAGTAGGTCATCGAGTCTGGCCACCGGATTTCCACCCAACTCGCGCACGCCGGCCTCGAAGCGATCCGCCCGTTCATCCTGCGTGAAGGGAGGCGGTTCGGTCAGAGGAGTTTCAGAGAAATCGCTGATTTCGTGGCTGATGACATACGTGAAAAAGTCATGGAAACCCTGGCAAGACTCTGCAATCGTGTCATCGCCCGCAGCGGTTGCAATCTCTGCCAGTTCATCTTTGGTAACGTTGAATTCCACAGGAGCACTGCCAAAGGGTGGACGCGCCCGCGCCATGTTGAAATTCACCGAGACAAGGCCACGCTCGGCGGCGCGCTCCAGAATCGAGCGCGCCCAATCGCGTATGGACAGATGGACCGGCGGTTCCGATCCTCCGAAGATCGTTTCCGCAACAATCCGCGCTGCAGCTTCTATCCGCTCGTCTGTCGGGTCAAGACAGATAGCCCCATAACCAGCAGCGAGAAGAGGTTCCAAAACGTATGGATCATCGACTCCGTAAAGGCCGTTCACAAGATCCGAGAAAAGTTCTGGAGATCCTATCAAGATATTCACAAGCGCCCTTGTCGCCCTGTCCCGGACCGTTCGGTTCGTAACAGTGAATAGCCATGCAAGCGTGATCCCAGCAAGCCGAACGACCTCCGGATCGGCGAGCCTGGCATCAACATTCAGTGCCCAATTCGTGACTTGCTCAGCTCGGTTAACGAGTTTTGAATGGTCGTCCGTAAACCAGCGCGACCAAGCCGCATCCCGATCTGCAAGCGGAAGAGGAAAAAGCCGGCCGGTTAAAAAATCGGCGTTCCACGCGTGTTTAGGAACGCAGGAGGTCGACAGTATGATCGCCAGCTTTTCTTCCGGTTCGTCGTCCCATAATCTGTCGAGAATATCCTTTGTTCGCGCGGTGAACGTGGCGCCGGAACGCTCGCGGATTGATGCCTGGAACACGGTACGTAAGTCTTTGGGATAAAAGTGGACATCCGGATTGCCAAAGAAACTTTGCAGGTCCCAGAGTTCTTTTTTGTACGTCTCGGCAACGGCCGACCACAGCGCCCCGAGAACGCCTACCCAACGTGGACTGGGTCGGAACAAGGGTATTCCATCATTCCCAATGGACCGGCGAACCAGGAACGCAAAAGGTGCTTCACGTACGAATGCTCTCTCAATGTCGTCGCAGGTGCCGATGAGGTGCTCGGCAATGAGGTTGTCTTGTAATCGCTGAAAGGAAAAGCGAACCACTTCATTCGGTGTCGACCAAGGTCCATTGTCCTTCGGAGTTTTCTCGATATCTCGCCTCAGAATGTCGGAACCTTCGAGCACCGCCAACCAGGTCTGGTCGCTGATCGGCAGGCCTCCAAACGCTGACTCGATCAACGCCAAAGCATCGGCAAGAGAAATATAATCCTCCCTCCGCTCGACCATAATTCTGGCGAGGCCCTTGAGCGTTGCCAACAAGGCGTGGTGCACTTGGGCGGTTCCGTCGTGGCGGGTTCCCAGTGCCTTGGCCTTCGTTGCGAGCACGAAGTCAAAGATTTCTCTCGCGCCGTGGAGCCCGCGCGGGAAAACTGTGATCCCAGCCTTTGCCATCGAGCGGCAGACGGACGACATGAACAGAGGGTTGAAAAACTCGTCATCGAGAACCGGGGCCGTAGGCCTAGCGATTCCCTTGTCGTCCATGAACTTCTGAAGAGCGGCCTCGCGCTCTTCTATGGTCCGGAAGCCATTGACCGAGACACGGACAAACTTGCCGAGCGGAGCGCAATCCTCGGGAGGTTTTCCGTCCCTTGGATACGGACGCGGGGTGGCGATCACGTCGGGAGGTACAACGTAGGCAAGGTATTCCTCACGACAACTCACTACCAAGATGATGCGATCATGCACGTTAACCTCGCGGATGAAGCTCGGGAGATGGCTTCGCCAGACATCCGTTCCGCGTCCTTCATTCAAGGCATCGATGACCAACATGGCGCGCGTGCTAGCCGCCTCGGCCGCAAGGTTCAGGGCGGAAAGCGCATCGTAGAATGACCAGTCGGTGAGTTCCAGTCGCTTTAGAATAGAAACCCGTGGGTCGTCGTCGAGGATATGCTGGCCGAGTATGTGGATGACCGGTGCCCCTGCATTCCATGCTGTCTCCGCACCGCGGGCGAGAGCGTGTGACTTACCGGCGCCAGCACGACCGACGAACAGTATAGCGCGCGATCCGTCGATGGGGAGCAAATCTGCCCAGCGCCCGCCGAATACCTGGGGGCGAGTCAATTCGTATACTTTCGTTATCTCCCATATCTGGCGACTGAGAGTATCGTTATCGGTTGTCTTCTC
>JBOIDM010000204.1:0-3768 GCA_050740575.1 Gammaproteobacteria bacterium | reverse complement strand
GGTCTGGGATCCGCGAAGACAGGGGTACGCCACTGGTGGTGGCAGCGAATCACGGCCGTCGCTCTAATCCCCCTGTCGCTCAGGGTTGTAGCCTCGATCATTACCATGATCGGAGCGGATTACGACGCCGTCGTTACCTGGATCCGATCCCCGATCGTGGCCGCGTTTCTCGTTCTGCTCGTCGTGTGCCTGTTCTACCACTCCCTCCTCGGCGTAAAGGTGATCATTGAAGACTACGTACACAACGAAGGATTGAAAGTCGCCGTCTTGGTGGGGATCCAGTTCATAATCTCGGCGCTCATTCTCGTGGCCAGCATTGCGATTCTACGCATCGCCGCGGGGGTGGCGTAACGTGACGCCGGCCTATCCCATCGTCGAACACCAGTACGATATCGTCGTGGTCGGCGCCGGTGGCGCCGGCTTGCGCGCCACCTTCGGCATGGCACTAAAGGGATTGGCGACCGCGTGTATCACCAAAGTGTTTCCGACCCGTAGCCACACCGTTGCAGCGCAAGGCGGCATGAGCGCCGCGCTCGGCAACATGGGGCCCGACGACTGGCGTTGGCATATGTACGACACCATCAAGGGCTCTGACTGGTTAGGGGATCAGGATGCGATCGAATACATGTGCCGCGAGGCCGTACCGGCGGTGATCGAACTCGAACACTACGGCGTTCCGTTCTCCCGCACCGAAGACGGCAAAATCTACCAGCGTCCCTTCGGGGGGATGACCACGCATTACGGCGAGGGGGTTGCCCAGCGTACCTGCGCCGCGGCCGACCGCACCGGGCACGCTATCCTGCATACCTTGTATCAGCAGGCGCTGAAACACAACGCGGAGTTCTTCATCGAGTATTTTGCCTTGGACCTCCTCATGGACGACGAGGGAGTCTGCCGCGGGGTCCTGGCCTGGAATCTCGATGACGGCACGCTGCACCGCTTTCATGCACACACCGTAGTGCTCGCAACCGGAGGCTACGGACGCGCCTACTTCTCCTGCACCTCCGCCCATACCTGTACCGGTGACGGCAACGCCATGGTATTGCGCGCGGGATTACCCCTACAGGACATGGAATTTATCCAGTTTCATCCGACCGGGATCTACGGATCCGGCTGCCTGATTACCGAAGGCTCACGCGGCGAAGGCGGCTATCTAACTAATTCGAAAGGCGAGCGGTTCATGGAACGTTATGCGCCGAACGCCAAGGATCTGGCCTCGCGCGACGTGGTCAGCCGCTCAATGACCATCGAGATCCGTGAAGGGCGCGGCGTGGGGCCGGAACGGGATCATATCTTCTTGCACCTGGAGCACTTGGGAGCGGAAGTCATCCACGAGCGTTTACCCGGCATCGCGGAGTCGGCGCGGATCTTCGCGGGGGTGGATGTCACCAAACAACCGATACCGGTGATCCCCACCGCGCACTACAACATGGGCGGAATCCCGACCAATTATCACGGTCAGGTCGTGACCCTCCGGGACGGAGATCCCGATGCGGTCGTGCCGGGCCTCATGGCCATCGGCGAGTGCGCTTGCGTCTCCGTCCACGGCGCGAATCGGCTGGGGTCCAATTCGCTGCTCGATCTCATCGTCTTCGGACGCGCGGCGGCTAACTATTGCGCAGCCCATATCCAACCCGGGCAGGCCCAGAAGCCGCTGCCCGAGCGAATCACCGAAGCCGTACTGACGCGCTTCGATCGACTGCGTCACGCGCAGGGATCACATCCGACCGCGAAGATCCGGCTGGACATGCAACGCGTGATGCAAAACCACGCAGCGGTTTTTAGGACCACGGAGCTCCTCGGCGAGGGAATTCACAAACTAAAATCCATCCGAGAGGCCTTTTCCGAGGTGCGGGTTTCGGATCGTTCCCTGGTCTGGAACACCGATCTAGTGGAAACCTTAGAGCTTGAGAATTTGATGGGACAGGCGATGGTAAGCATCGCCGCGGCTTATAACCGCACCGAGAGCCGCGGCGCGCATGCGCGTGAAGATTATCCTCGACGCGACGATGAGAACTGGCTCAAGCACACGTTGACCTGGCTCGATGAACGCGGCGAGACGCGCTTCGGCTACCGGCCGGTACACCTGCGTACGCTCACAGATGAAGTCGAGGTCGTACAGCCAAAAGCGCGCGTGTACTGATGCTATCAACCACCTGACCGGCGAGGGACAGCGATGCGTGCCATAAAATTGCCTGTTTTAGAGAAGATAGAGGCGGGAAAACATTTCACCGCGCCGGCGGGCACAGCGCGGCTCAAACGCTTTAAGGTGTACCGCTATAATCCCGATTCCGGTAAGGCGCCGCAACTCGATAGCTTCGATATCGATCTGACCCGCTGCGGCCCGATGGTGCTGGACGCACTTATCTACATTAAAAATGAGCTCGATACCACGCTGACCTTTCGGCGCTCCTGCCGCGAGGGCGTCTGTGGCTCGTGCGCGATGAATATCGATGGATCCAATACCCTAGCGTGCACCAAGGCCATCGATGACGCCGGGATCGACGTTTCCGTCTATCCCCTGCCGCACCTACCGGTAATCAAGGATCTGGTGCCCGATCTGACGCATTTTTATGCCCAGTATGCCTCGATCAAACCCTGGTTACAGGCGGACACACCGCCGCCCGCCCGCGAACGCCTGCAAACCAAAGAAGACCGCGCCCAACTTGACGGGCTGTATGAATGTATTCTCTGCGCCTGTTGCTCGACGAGTTGTCCGAGTTATTGGTGGAACGGGGACCGTTATCTCGGGCCTGCTATTCTGCTTCAAGCCTACCGCTGGATCGTCGACAGCCGCGACGAAAACACGGGCAAGCGCCTCGATGCGCTCGAAGATCCGTATCGCCTATACCGCTGCCACACGATCATGAATTGCACCAAGGCCTGCCCCAAAGGCCTCAACCCGGCGAAGGCGATCGGGGAGATCAAGAAATTGCTGCTGACGCGAGCGCTGTGAGACCGCGTTAAGTTAGTGACTTCGATCGACCGGCTCCGATGGCGCTGCCGGCGCGGGATGCGCGAGCTTGATATCATCCTTGAAGGATTTCTCGATCGGCGCTACCACCAGCTTGTCGAAGCCGATCAACTTCGCTTCGCCGAGCTGCTCGAGAAAGCGGACCACGACATCATGGCGTGGCTGCTGGGAACGTCGCAACCCGGTGATCCGAGATCCCTGAAGCTAATCGAGGAGATCCGATCGGCCTTAGGCCAGCCCTGAGAGGCGCTTCGCGGCTTGAGGCCAGCAGAGGACGGAGTGTGGTAACATCTGTTCGCAGATCTGAAGCGGGAGGATATACTTGCGGTGCTGCCCTCTCTCGCTACGACTTAGATGATCGGGTCGAGCTGACGGGATTGCGCCCGTCAGCCCTCCCACACCACAGGACGTACGGTTTTCCGTATCCTGCGGTTGGACAAGCGGGCGGTCTCAATGAGCCGCTGCAAGGTCCGAGGGAACAAGAAAGCCATAACGGCGCAGAGTGCTATTGCGAAGCGCCGTCGTCAGGGTCCCGCAACGGGCCAGATACCAGGCCCCCCGCGAACTGTAAGCCATCTTGAGAAGACGACCCCGTACCCCAAGACGACGCAGGGCATTCAAGCGTCCCTTCTTGTCGTG
Source organism: Gammaproteobacteria bacterium (assembly GCA_050740575.1). GTDB lineage: Bacteria > Pseudomonadota > Gammaproteobacteria > JACCXJ01 > JACCXJ01 > USCg-Taylor. The sequence goes on along the minus strand of JBOIDM010000204.1, from coordinate 155 downwards.
CCAGCGCAGCCAGAAACATTTGCGGATATGCCGTCGGATCCATCCGTCGATCTCGGTGAGGGGCCTGCGGACCTCGGCGAGGCGGAAGTAATTCCACCATCCCACCAAGTAGGCGCACCAGCGATCCCGCAGTTCGGCACTGCTTAAACTCTGGC
>JBOIDM010000203.1:0-2604 GCA_050740575.1 Gammaproteobacteria bacterium | reverse complement strand
CCGATCTACCGCGAGGTGAGCCAAGGCCTCGCGCCCGGGGGTATCGAGTATTACTTGCCGTTTTTTTTCACCGCTAGCGCCATCTTGTTCGATTATCTGCCCGAGGGGAGCGTCGTGGTGCTGGATGACGGTGCGTTGGAGGCCGCAAGAGCGTTTTGGGCTGAAATTGGCCAGCGCTAGGAAGACGCCCGTCACGATCGCGAGCGGCCGTTGTTACCCCCCGATGACGTGTTTCTCCCGCCCGAGGAGCTTTCCGCTCGGCTTAAAGCGCATCGGGCGATCCTCATCGAAGGACTCACCGCACCGAAGCATGCCGTGAGTTTCTCAAGCAGCACGCCGGTCGAGCTTCCTATCGACGGCCGGGCGGCGGATCCCTTGGCCGTCGTCAAACACTATTTGCAATCCTTCGGCGGACGGGTCCTATTTGCCGCCGAGTCGAAAGGCCGCCGCGAGACGCTCTCGGAGCTCCTGCGCCAGCACCAAATTGAATTCCAAGGCTACGCGGATTGGGCGTCGTTTCTTAAGGACGACGCGCGCATCGGATTGACCATCGCCGCCCTCGATCAAGGCATGCAGTTGGACAGTCCGCGCATCGCCGTCATCGGCGAAGCCCAGTTGTTCGGGGAACGCGCCCGCCAAGAGCGCCGCCGCAGCCGCGCGGCACGAGATCCGGAGAGCATCATTCGCGATCTCAGCGAGCTCCACGCCGGCGCGCCGGTGGTGCATGAGCATCACGGGGTCGGGCGTTATTTGGGACTCTTTCTGATCGAGACCAACGGCATTCCCGGTGAGTACCTAGGCATCGAGTACGCCGATGCGGACCGCCTCTACGTCCCGGTGCTCTCGCTACACCTCATCACCCGTTATTCCGGCGTGGACTCCGGTCACGCGCCCTTGCACAAGCTCGGCAGTGGTCAGTGGCAACGCGCCCGCGCCAAGGCCGCAAAACGCATTCATGACGTGGCCGCGGAACTCCTGGAAATCTATGCGCGCCGCGCCGCGCGCACAGGGTACGCGTTTACGCTGGAACGGGATCAATACCAGGCGTTTATACAGGGGTTTCCTTTCGAGGAGACGCCGGACCAGGAGGCGGCGATTGCCGCGGTCGTGCAGGATCTGCAAGGCGAGCAACCGATGGATCGGCTCATATGCGGTGATGTCGGGTTCGGAAAAACCGAGGTGGCCATGCGCGCGGCTTTCGTTGCGGCCATGGGCGGCAAGCAGGTCGCGATCCTGGTGCCGACCACTCTGCTGGCGCAACAGCACTATCGGAACTTCAAGGATCGATTCGCGGAATGGCCGCTGCGCATAGAGCTGCTGTCACGGTTCCAGGGCAAGAAAGATCAGGATCAAGTCGCTGCGGGGCTCAAGGACGGCGCGGTCGATATCGTCGTCGGAACCCACAAGCTGTTGCAGGAATCCATTGTCTTCAAGCGCCTCGGGCTGTGCGTCATCGATGAAGAGCACCGCTTCGGCGTGCGGCAAAAGGAACGGCTGAAGGCCCTGCGTTCGGAGGTGGATATCCTGACGCTGACCGCGACCCCGATTCCGCGCACGCTCAACTTGGCCTTGTTCGGCACCCGCGAGCTATCGATCATCGCCTCCCCCCCCGCGAGGCGCATCGCCGTCAAGACCTTTGTGACCGAGTGGGACCAGCGGCTCTTGCGTGAAGCCATGGGGCGGGAGATCAGCCGCGGCGGGCAGATCTACTTCCTGCATAACGAGGTGGAAACGATCGAGGAAACCGCGCGCGAGCTTGCCGCGCTCATTCCCGAGGCGCGCGTGCGCGTGGCGCACGGGCAGATGCGCGAGCGCGAGCTCGAGCAGGTGATGCTCGATTTCTACCATCGCCGTTTTGCGTGCCTGGTGTGCACGACGATCATCGAGACCGGGATCGACGTGCCGAACGCCAATACCATCATCATCAATCGCGCCGACAAGTTCGGACTCGCCCAGCTCTACCAACTGCGCGGCCGCGTGGGCCGCTCGCACCACCGGGCGTATGCGTATCTCCTGGTACCGTCCCGGAAGGCCCTCAAGGGTGACGCCCTGAAGAGGCTAGAAGCCATCGAGTCGATCGAGGATCTGGGCATCGGATTTACCTTAGCTACCCACGATCTCGAGATCCGCGGTGCCGGAGAGATCCTCGGCGAGGAGCAAAGCGGGCATATTCAGGAGGTCGGTTTCGGCTTGTTCACGGAACTGCTGGAGCGGGCGATCCAGGCGCTCAAAGCCGGGCGGCAGCCCGAGCTCGACCGGCCGCTCGATCATGGCGTCGAGATCGAGATCCATGTGCCGGTGCTGATCCCCGGCGATTATGTACCCGATGTCCATGCTCGTCTTATCCTGTACAAACGCATCGCCAACGCCAGGGACCTTGAGGAGCTAGTCCGGCTCGAAGAAGAAATGATCGATCGTTTCGGCACGCTGCCGCCGTCCGCCAAGGATCTGTTTCGGATCACGCGGCTCAAGCAGCGGGCGGCGCCACTCGGGGTCCGCAAGATCGATCTCGGCGCGCATGGCGGGCGGGTGCTCTTCCACGCGAAGGCCCAGGTCGACCCGGGGGCTTTAGTAAAACTGATGCAGACCGAAGCTCATACCTAC
>JBOIDM010000202.1:0-6237 GCA_050740575.1 Gammaproteobacteria bacterium | reverse complement strand
TCCGTGAACATGACTCAATGCCTGAGCGCCAGACGAACTCGGTGCAGCAGGATGGGAATGCTGAACGGCTTGGATAGATGCTCGAAGGCCCCGAGCCGCAAGCTCTCGAGCACCTCGGGCTCACTTGCCCGTACCGTGAGCATGATAACCCGGGTGCTGCGTAATATCCCCGTGTCCGCGAGACGCTTGAGGACAGACAGGCCGTCGAGGCTGGGAAGATCGACATCGAGTACAACAACACGCGCGTGCAGCCTCGGGTCTGGACCACTGAGCGTAGTAGCGGCTTCGTCGCCATCCGCGATCCAGCGTACCGACAAGCCCTGAGTTTCGAAGTTGTGAAGCAGGATGTCCGCGAGGATTTCATCGTCTTCCACCAACACGAGATCGACCGTTTCCTGAGAAGCTGGGTCCTCCGCACAGCCGCCGGCCGAAAGCACCCGATTACCTCCTCGGGCCTTGGCTAGGGACAGGGCTTGGTCGGCCGCCCGATAGATTTCTGCCAGATCAAATCCGTGGATCGGATACTCGGCCACGCCGGCGCTCAAGCTGACGTGGAACTGATCGCCACCCGGCGTATAGAAAGCATGTCGGTGCACGGCGGCGAGCGTCCGGTTAAGCCGCACTGCGGCGCTCTTATGATCGCTGTTGTATACGCCTATCAAGAACTCCTCGCCGCCCCAGCGCGCGACAATATCCTCTCCTCTGAACGATTGCAAAAGCAGGGTCGCGAGGCGCTGCAGCACGTCGTCGCCGCAGCCGTGGCCGTGGATGTCGTGCATGGACTTGAAATGGTCGACCGCGACGATAGCCACACTCAGGGGTTGCTTTTGGCGCGCGGCAAGACTTAGATAGCGTGCAATTGCCTCGTTTGATTTATGCCGGTTGGCGAGCCCGGTCAGGGGGTCCGTCTCGGCTATCTTCTGCAATAGGTGCATGCGTTCCAGGCGGTTCACGACGCGCCGTACCAGCTCTGGTCCGACAATGGGCTTGGCGACGAAATCGTCGCCGCCTGCGGCGAATACGCGCTGAATCGTCGCGGCGTCGGTGTACCCGGTCAGGAACAGCACGGGCAAGGCCTCCCACCGCGGATCGGAGCGGATCACCGCGCATAAATCGATGCCACTCACGCCGGGCATGTCCACATCCAGGATCACGAGGTCGGGTAAGTACCGTTCCAGGGCGTCCCAGAACGGTTCGGGATCATCGAGTACGCTTAGAGTGATGCCCTTCGGACTCAGCAAAGCTTCGATCGTGGCCAGCACCTGTGGATCGTCATCCACCGCGAGGATGCGTCCCTCGACGCTACGGCTGCGGTCGAGCACCTGCGTCACTGCTTGTAACAATCGGGTGGCCGGCATCGGTTTTTTAAAAAATAGCCGCACTCCTGAGCGCGCGAGATCGACGCGCTCAGACCAAGACATCCGGTTGAAATAGATTAGAGCCGGGGTTGCGCGCCGCAGGAGATGCTCGAGGAACCCAGCCATCTCTTCCTTGGAATAGCGATCGGGCAGGTTCAGCAATACTGCATCGGGGCGGGTTTCCCCGGCGGCAGCGCGCGCGGCCGCGATGCCGTCACAGCGTTCGACTTGGATACCGGAAGCCGCCGCCGGCTCCGCCAGCTGATTGCATAGCTCTGCTGTGTCGTCGATGAGCAGCAATCGGCAAGACGGGTTGCCCGGTTGAGACGTTCTTTGAGCCGAGGGACCGCGCTCGACCTCCGCGCGCAGCTCCATCGCCAGTTCGGACAGTTGTAGAAGCTCCTCTTCCGCGAACGGTTTCGGATCAGCCATGCGCTGCTCGATCTCGCGAGCGAGGTCCGAGCCGTGACCGAGGCCGAAGGTCCCGAGCGAGCCGGCCAGCTTGTGGGCCGCGCGTTCGGCTTCCCGCCGGGCGCTGTTATCGAGGCAACCCTCGATGAGGAGAGTTAGGCTGTGCTCGACCAGGGCGATCCGCTCTAGGGTGCTCGTCTTGGAGCGCAGCCACAGGATGCCCAAGGCGTCGGCGAAAGGCGGTTGCACCGCTAATTGTGGTTGAGCGTTCACGGCCACGCTTAGTCGCTCATGCGCTGGGCTCGCTCCACCCGAGGAGTGCGGCGATTTGATTGGAAAGCCGCATCGGGTCGAAGGGCTTGGCCAGCACGCCTCTAACGCCGAGATCCAAGAGCCCCTGGCGATCCGACAGCTGAACCTTCGCGGTCAGCAGGATCACGGGAATGTGTCGTGTCGCCGGGTCTTGTTGCAAGCGCCGAAAGGTTTCGGGCCCGTCCATGTCTGGCATCATGACATCGAGCAGGATTGCATCGGGCTGGGTGTCTTTAGCCTTCAGCAGGCCGTCGTATCCCCAAGAGGCCGTGACCACCTCATGGCCCCCGATCATTTCCAGGCTTAGCCTTGCGATCTCCAGGATGTCGTGGTCGTCATCGATGATGAGCAATCGTTTCGCCATCGTGCTTCTCCGTCAAGTGAGCGCTACGCCGCCTCTGTTCGCGCCGGGGACAGATCGGATTCCATGGCCCGCCTGCCAGTGCTTTGATCGACGGGCAGGTTGCTCGCGGGCAGGGTGAAAAAAAACGTGCTGCCGCTTCCGAGCTCGCTCTCGGCCCAGATCCGGCCGCCGTGTTGTTGCACGATAGACTCGCAGATCGCGAGGCCGAGCCCCGTGCCTCCCATCTGCCGGGAGTCGGACGCGTCGACTTGCTGAAAACGCTCGAAGATACGATCGAGCTTGTCCGCCGGGATCCCGCGCCCCTGGTCTTTAACGCTCATTACAACATAGTCCTGGTTGATCTCGGCCTTGACGTACACGCTCGCGCCGCGCTCGGAGAACTTGATGGCATTGTCGAGCAAGTTGGTCAACACTTGCACGAGGCGGTCGGGATCGGCTCGCAGGTTGTGCGAGGGGAGCAAGGCGCAGATCGCCACACCGGCCTTCGCCGCCAAGGGTTCGAGAAGCTCGACCGCCTCCCGGACCAATGCTGCCGCATCGCATTGTTGAAGCTCGATCGTGACCCGACCCGATTCCATGCGCTGGAGATCCAGAATTTCGTTGATCAACCGCACCAAGCGGTCGGTGTTGCTGACGGCAATCGCGAGCATTTGCCTGCCCTTGTCGTTCAGGCGGCCGAGCGAACCCGTGGCGAGCAAGCCCAGAGCCCCCCGGATCGAGGTGAGCGGCGTGCGCAGCTCGTGACTGACGATGGACACGAATTCGTCCTTCATGCGTTCCGCCTCGAGGCGTTCGGTGACGTCGCTCGCGGTGCCGATGAACCCCTCGTACCGGCCCGACGCGTCGAAGATGGGCGTGACGATCTCGAAAATCCAGCGATAGGCCCGGTCCTGGCGCCGCAGCCGGTATCGATGGTGAAAGGTGGTGCGGTTCTGAATCCCCTGCCGGTAAGTGGTGATACATCTCTCACGATCTTCAGGGTGTATCTCCGTACCGGTCCACACCAAGCCCAGTTCCTCACGCAGGCCTCTGCCTGTAAACGCTAACCACGCGTCATTAAAGAAGATGCAGCGGCCATTGCTATCCGTCATCCACATCATGGCCGGCGTGGTGTTCAAGAACGCACGGAAGATCGCCTCTTTCCTGCGCACTCGCTTCTCAATGCGCCGACGTTGCGCGATCTGCGTCAGCAAGGCGGTCATCGCGGGTTTCAATGCTTTTGTCCTTACACGCAGCCGCTGCTCCAACTCACCTTGGGCGGTTCGCAGCGCCGCTTCGGTTTGTCCGTACTGGTTGAGGTAGGCTCCGAGCAAAGCGGTAAAAAGCAGTCCGCTGATCAACGTGCCCCAGGGCAACCAGGTCCTGCTGTTAGCGAGGTAAGTGACGCCCGGTTTGCCGACTATCAACCACTCCCGCCCCGCGACCTTGACCGTCGCCGTGTGGTAAAGGCCGCTCCGTAGCTTAGCAGGATCGCTTTCGGTTTGGGCGTTGACTGGGGACTCCTCCAGGGGCAAGACAGGCTGGTACAAAAGTTGTTGACCTTGAGGAAGCGCCAGGTCGAACAGATAGGCATCGATGCCTTGCGTCTCGAGATTCTGCAATGCCAGCTCGACCAACTGCCGTATGCGAAATACCGCCGAAGCGACTCCGATGGCTTCCACAGCTTTTACCGTGGCGGGGGCCGATGCGGGCGCATGCTTTGAGTAAACCGGCGAGAAGATCACAACGCCTGGCTGATCCCCAGTCTCTTGCAGCAACTGGATCGGGGCCGTCGCCGCCGGCTGGCCGCGCTCCAGCGCTCGACTCAGGGCCGCGCGGCGTATGGGATCGGAGGCCAGGTCGTAGCCCAAGGCCGACTCATTTTCTTGCAAGGGCTCGATGAAGTAAACCGGGAAATACTCCGGGCGTGGGGTTGCCCTGACCAGCGCGCCGCTCATATCGCGCTCCGTGAACTGAAACTCCGGGTAGCCGTCGGCCCGAGCGGCTTTTTCGTAAGCGCCGCGCTCGCTCGCCGCTACCCGAGGACCCCATGCGAGTGACAGCATGCTCGAGTCGCGCGTTCGAATGGGTGCGACGAAGCGGTGAAACTCATCCCGGTCGACGCGGTCGGAGGCCGCATAAAACGCCGCAATGGCATCCAGGTTTTTCAAGGCGAGATCAACGCCTTGGCGCAGTGCGAAGACAATGTCCCGGGTTTTACGCTCGAAGCGCGTCAGTTCCGCTTGGTTTTCAAGGTGCCAGACGCTGTAGAACGCAATGAGCGAAAGGCCGCATCCCAAACTAATCACGGGAAACGCAATTCGCCCTATTTCTCGGTTTAATCCGTGGCTGAGGAGGAGCAACGGCGGAGTCAGGATTAGAATCCCCGCGAGATCCCCGAGCCACCAGGTCCACCCGGTGTGCCCAAAATCGCCCCACGGAATCGCGCCCGCGACGGCAAGCGTGCTTGTGCCTACCGTGGCGGCCACGCCACAGGTCGGCACCGCGATCGCCACGAAAGTGAGGACGTCTTCAATCCCGGTTGGGAACGCGGCGCCAATGGCGCGCCGATAGAGACATCCCGCGAGCAGTGCTTGCAGCAAGGACCCGGTTGCGATGCTGCTCGCTTTGGTGATAGCCAGGGGGGACAAGCTTGGGTCCTGAGAAAAAAAGATCAGGTTCACGAGCATGGCTCCCGACCAGATCCCCACGGAGGCGCGATAACCGCGGACAAGTACCGCCGCCAGCGCGATCCCCGAGGGCGGCCATATCACCGCGACGTTGCCCGGCGCGAGCGCGAACAAGAGCCCGAGTTTGGCTGTGACGCCGTAAAGCAGCGCGAGCACGAGCGTTTCTGCCAGGAATGTCGCGCTATCGCGCGCGGCGTTGCGTGGCATAATCTTGCGGAGTTCCAAAAGCACTGGCGACATTCACCGCACCAGGGAAGCGGCCGGCCGGCGGTTACGACAGACCATGGCCGGTATCAGACCGAAAGGCATGAGGTGCATTGACATACGTAAAGGGTCAAGAAGTTGGCGCGATATACTCATCTTCGGTCAGAAAGGCAGGAAGCATACCTTCCGTCCTTGAGCGGCGCGATTGGAAAAGGTCCGCGCCCCAACGGATGTTATGTTCTTGGTTGCGGGCCGGTACAATTAGCGTAAGTGCTCGTGCGGGTGCTGTCCGAGCGAATCGGGGCCAGGTTCATTTGGAAAACACGGGCGGCACGCGCGCCGAGCTGCGCTTCGCGGGCTAGCGACGGGTGGATCGCCCAGCGAATTGACGTGCAACGTACGAGTATCCGTACATTGGCCTATACTTTAGTCGCTGCCCAAGGTCAGCCTCGGCGTGCCCTTTACAGCGCCAAAGCGTCAACTTCTCGGCGCGGGAACAGCTAGCGCCAAACTTCATGGAAGGCGTGTGTCAGGCGCTGGCGGATACCGATCTTGCGCCCGAATGCCTCGAGATTGAGATCACCGAAGGCACCCTGCACGATCTCGCCCGGAGCGCGCATCTGCTTGCGGAGATCCGCGCCCTCGGGCTCGGCCACACGCTCGGGCTCAAGGTCGTGGCCGAGGGAGTGGAGACCGAGGTTCAGCTCGCGTTTCTCAAACAGCAGGGCTGCGACGTGGCGCAGGGTTATCTCATCGCCAGGCCCATGCCCGCCGAGGGGCTGTCGGCGTTCCTCGCGCTGCCCCGCTGAGGGGACGGATTCGCATCCGCCGCTAACGCGACTCCCCGGGGGCCGCCGTACTTTCGGGTATAATGCCCTCCCATGTTCAAGCCGCTCGGTCTCTACATCGGCCTGCGCTA
>JBOIDM010000201.1:0-1963 GCA_050740575.1 Gammaproteobacteria bacterium | reverse complement strand
AAGCCGTTTCTCGGGATCTGCCTGGGGCTGCAATCCCTGATGGAGTGGAGTGAGGAGGGAGGCGGCACGCCGGGCCTCGGGGTGTATCCGGGACAAGTCATGCGTTTTCCACGAGAGCTACAAGCTTCTGGCAGTGAGGATATTTTAAAGGTCCCGCACATGGGTTGGAACCAGGTGTGGCCGGCGGGTTCTCATCCCTTGTGGGCTGGTATCACACCCGGCGAGCGTTTTTACTTCGTCCACAGCTATTTCGTGGAACCTAAAGATAAGGACCTTACGGCTGCCTATACGGAATACGGGGTGCGGTTTACCTCCGCGCTCGCGCGCGGCCAGGTCTTCGCGGTGCAGTTCCATCCCGAGAAGAGCCAGCAGCCGGGGCTGAGTTTGCTCAGAAACTTTCTGCGCTGGGATGGAAGCGCTTAAGGATCCGCGCCCCTCGCCTCCCTCGCCACCGCCCGATAGCCGATGTCCGGACGGTAATACATTCCCTGCCATTGGATTTTTTTGATCCGGGCATAGGCGAGGGACTGGGCCTCGCTGACGGTCGCACCTCGTGCGCACACACACGCCACCCGGCCGCCGGCCGTGACGGTCCGTCCCTCCTTTATCGCGGTGCCGGAATGAAAGACCGTGGTGTCCGCCAGATGTTCGGCATCGAGACCCGCGATCACATCGCCCGTGCTCGGGGAGCCGGGATAACCCGCGGCCGCGAGCACGACACCGAGGGCGGCGCGTTGATCCCACTGCGGCTGGATCCTCTTCAAGCGGCCCGCAAGCCCCGCCTCGATGATCTCGACGAGATCGGAGCGTAATCGGAATAAGATAACCTCGGCCTCCGGATCGCCTAAGCGGCAATTGTACTCGAGCACCCGCGGTTTGCCGTCGGGAGCCACCATGACGCCGACATACAGGAACCCCCGGTAGGGCCGGCCTTCCCGCGCCATCCCGCGTATCGTCGGCAGCACGATTTCGCTCATGACGCGATCGCTTACGACTTGGGTGAGCACGGGGGCGGGCGAATAGGCTCCCATGCCCCCGGTATTGGGTCCGCGGTCTCCGGCATCGCGCGCCTTGTGGTCCTGCGCGCTCGCGAGCGGCAGGACATCGACACCGTCGCTCACGACGATAAAACTCGCCTCCTCGCCTTCCAAGAACCCCTCGACGACGATTTCCCGCCCGGCGCTGCCGAAGGCGTGGCCCGCGAGCATATCACCGGCCACGCGGACAGCCTCCTCGGCGGATCGAGCGATAACCACGCCCTTACCCGCCGCGAGGCCATTGGCCTTAATGACCAGGGGAAGCGGCTGGGATCGAATATAGGCGCTGGCGGCTTGGAGATCCGAAAAAGATGCGTAAGGGGCCGTGGCGATGCGGTGGCGGTCCATAAAGGACTTCGCATAGACCTTAGAGCCCTCCAGCGCGGCCGCCGACCGGCTCGGGCCAAAGCACCGGAGCCCCACCGCATCGAAACGGTCCACGATCCCGGCCACCAGCGGCGCTTCCGATCCGACCAGGGTGAGGTCTATGCGTGCGCTCTCGGCGAAGGCGAGGAGCGCCGCGAGATCGTCGGCCGCTATGTCGATGTTCTCAACCTTGGGCTCGCGCGCTGTGCCGGCGTTCCCCGGCGCCACGTAGACGTGATCGACCCGTGCGGAGCTCGCCACCTTCCACGCGAGGGCGTGCTCGCGCCCTCCTCCGCCGACGATTAGAACCTTCACATCATGAATGGCGGAAGTGCCGGATCCCCGTGAAGACCATGGCCATGCCATGCTCGTCGGCGGCGCCGACCACTTCAGTGTCGCGGATGGAACCGCCCGGCTGGATCACGGCATTCACGCCAACCGCTGCGGCGGCGTCAACGCTATCGCGAAACGGGAAGAAGGCGTCCGAAGCCATGACCGAAGCCCGGGGATCGAGGCCCGCATCGGCGGCTTTCATGACGCCGATGCGGGCGCTGTAGACC
>JBOIDM010000200.1:0-6080 GCA_050740575.1 Gammaproteobacteria bacterium | reverse complement strand
ACCCACGCCTCATCGAATCAAAGAACTCGGGATTGGTCTACGTAGCCTTGAGCCTCTCCAAGAGAAACTCCATGGCCGCCACCTCGTCCATAGGGTTGAGGAGCTTACGCAGGATCCACATCTTTTGCAGCTCATCATTGTCGGTCAGCAATTCTTCCCGGCGTGTTCCCGAGCGGTTAATATTGATTGCCGGGAAGATGCGTTTCTCGTAGATCCTGCGGTCGAGATGGATCTCCATATTCCCGGTGCCTTTGAATTCCTCGTAGATCACATCGTCCATACGCGAGCCGGTGTCGATGTGGGCAGTAGCGATAATCGTCAAGCTCCCGCCTTCCTCGATCTTTCTGGCGGCCCCGAAGAAGCGCTTGGGTTTTTGCAAAGCGTTGGCGTCCACGCCGCCGGTCAACACCTTGCCCGAGGCCGGCACGACGGTATTGTACGCGCGCGCCAGGCGCGTGATCGAGTCGAGCAAAATCACTACATCGATTTTGTGCTCGACTAAACGCTTGGCTTTCTCGATGACCATATCCGCCACTTGCACATGGCGGGTGGCCGGTTCATCGAAGGTGCTGGAGATGACTTCACCCTTCACGGAGCGCTCCATCTCCGTGACTTCCTCCGGACGCTCGTCGATCAGTAGCACCATGAGGTAGCAGTCTGGATGATTGAGCGCAAGCGAGTGGGCAATGCTTTGCAACATCACGGTCTTGCCCGCCTTAGGCGGCGATACGATAAGACCTCGCTGGCCCCGTCCGATCGGTGCCACGAGATCGATGACCCGCGGGGTGAGGTCCTCGGTGGTGCCGTTGCCGATCTCGAGCTTGAGCCGCTCGTGCGCGAACAGCGGAGTGAGGTTTTCGAACAGGACCTTGTTCTTGGCCGCCTCCGGGGGTTCGAAGTTAATCTCATTGACCTTGAGGAGCGCGAAATAGCGTTCGCCATCCTTCGGCGGCCGGATTTTCCCCGAGATCGTGTCGCCAGTGCGCAGGTTGAATCGCCGGATCTGACTCGGCGAGACGTAAATATCGTCGGGACCGGCGAGGTAGGAGCTATCGCCGGAGCGCAGGAACCCGAACCCGTCCTGGAGGATCTCAAGCACGCCGTTACCGGAGATATCCTCGCCTTTTTTAGCGTGCGCCTTGAGGATCCCGAAAATGACGTCCTGCTTGCGTGAGCGCGCCACGCCTTCGAGACCCATGCCTTCGCCGATCTCGATGAGCTCCGATACGGGTTTTAGCTTAAGCTCTGTTAGATTCATAATCCCTGATGTGAGGGGAAGCGATGAACGTAATCGCCCCCCGGTGGTGTTGCAACGAAAAGCTAACGTTAGGAAGGAGCGTTTAAGAGGTGCGCTTATCTGCAAATAATAACGTAGCACGCAGATTACATGCCGTCTACCACTGCATAGGTAATCCTCAAAATAGGCGAATGTTGTAAGACAGGCGCTAAATGCAACTGCTGATAAAGGCCGTCAACTGAGATTTCGATAAGGCGCCGACTTTCGTAGCCTCGACGTTCCCCTCCTTGAACATCATCAAGGTGGGAATTCCGCGAATCCCATACTTGGGCGGCGTCAGCGGATTTTCGTCTATATTGAGCTTCGCCACTTTGAGCTTGGATTTGTATTCTTCTGAGATCTCATCGAGGATCGGGGCGATCATCCGGCAGGGCGCGCACCATTGCGCCCAATAATCCACTAACACAGGCACATCGGACTGTAACACTTCTTCGTCGAAGCTTGTATCGGTTACATGGACGACATTAGCGCTCATGGGCTGTCTTCATTATATTGCGCCATCACGCGATGGGCTACAATGACATTTTGAGGCCAATTAGGCGCTGATTGCAAGTCCAGGAATATTACTAGCATGATGGAGAAAACGCATCTCACGCATCTCACGTTCGCCGAACTTGGGCTTTCCCAGAGCCTGCTCGACGGGTTAACCGACGCCGGGTTCGCATGTTGTACGCCGATCCAAGCGCAAACTCTGCCGCTCGCGCTCGACGGACAGGATGTGGCCGGACAGGCGCAGACAGGCACCGGAAAGACCATTGCTTTCTTGCTCGCGGCGATGCAGCGGCTTTTGTGCGTCACGCCCGCGCCGAATCGCAAGGCGAATCAGCCGCGCGCGGTGGTTATAGCGCCTACGCGCGAGTTGGTGCTCCAAATTCACCAAGACGCCTTGCTTATCAGTCGCCGTACCCTGCTCCGCACCGCCTTGGTCTATGGCGGGGTCGATTACGAAAAGCAGCGAGCGGCGCTCGGGGAAAAGCCGGATCTCCTCATTGCCACGCCCGGCCGCCTGATCGACTACTACAAGCAACGGGCGGTCGATTTTCGCGCCGTCGAAGTCACGGTGCTCGATGAGGCCGATGCGATGTTTGATTTCGGCTTCATCCGCGACATTAGATTTTTGTTGCGCCGCATGCCGCCGCCGCCCGAGCGACTCACGTTGTTGTTCTCGGCCACGTTGTCGTGGCGGGTCCACGAGCTGGCCTACGAGCACATGAACAACCCTCATATCGTGGTCATCGACCCGGACAAGGTCACCGTCGACCAGGTGGCACAGCGGCTCTACCATATCGAAAGCAAGGACAAGCTCGCATTGCTATTGGGCCTATTGCAGCAGATCAAATCGCCGCGCGTCTTGGTTTTCGTCAATACCAAGCGCGGCGCCGAGACGGTATCGACAACTCTCAATGCCAACGGGCTTGCGGGAAAAGCCATATCGGGTGACGTACCGCAGAAACAGCGCCAAGCGCTGCTAGGCCGTTTTGCGCGCGGCGACCTGTCAACATTGGTCGCCACCGACGTGGCCGCGCGTGGATTACACATCCCCGAGGTCAGTCATGTCATAAATTTCGATCTGCCGCAAAATGCCGAGGATTACGTCCACCGGATCGGGCGTACGGCGCGGGGGGGCGCCAGCGGCGATGCGATCAGCTTCGCTTGCGAAGAGTATGTCTATTCCTTACCGGAAATAGAAGCCTTTATCGGGCGCAAGATTCCGGTGGCGCGCGTCGACGCTCAGATCTTGGCGCCTTCCATGAAAAGAATGCCGCGCAGCCGCCGCCCGCGGGCTCGCCGTCCCTCTGGGGTCCGGCGTTTCGCTCCAGCTAACCGGTGAGAGCTTGTGCATAAATATACGGCGTCCTTGCTACGATTTCTTTACAAGCTCTGAGGCGCGGGGCGGCGGAGTGAGCCGCTCGATCCATCGAGTTTTCTTCTAACTACAGTGGGAAAATAGCTCTCTATGAAATCCTTCCGCCGCGCCGCCGGATTTATGCTCATCGCATGGATTATATTTACCAATTCAGGCTGCGGTCAAAAGGGCCCCCTGTATTTGCCCGAAAAACCAGAGAAGATCGAAAAGCATGGACGCATTTAGTTACCGCGGTGATGATCTTTATGTGGAGGAGGTGCCTCTGGCCGAAATTGCGGCGCGCTTTGGTACTCCATGCTACATTTACTCGCGCGCGGCGATCGAAACCGCCTGGCGCGCATTCGAGGACGCCCTCCGTCCCCATCCGCACCTCATCTGCTATGCAGTCAAAGCCAATTCCAATCTTGCGATCTTAAACCTCCTGGCGCGCCTGGGTTCGGGATTCGACATCGTTTCTGGCGGTGAGTTGGAACGCGTGTTGTGCGCAGGAGGCGATCCCGCCCGCATTGTGTTCGCCGGCGTGGGCAAACGCGCGGACGAAATGCGCCGGGCGATCGAGGTAGGGATCCATTGCTTTAACGTCGAATCGGTCGCGGAGCTGGAACGCTTGAACGAGGTGGCGGCGTCTATGAATACCCGCGCCCCGATCGCGATTCGCGTCAATCCCGATATAGCCGCTGATACGCATCCGTACATTTCAACGGGGCAGAGCGCTCACAAATTCGGTGTTGCCGCTGATGAGGCTGTTGCGGCCTATCGGCGGGCGGCGGCGCTCGAGCATTTGGAAATTCGCGGGATTGCTTATCATATCGGATCGCAGATCACAGCCATGGACCCGCTGCTGCAGGCCTTGGAGCGTCTGTTGCCTCTCGCCGACGCGCTTGCAAGTGCTGGGATAGGTTTGCAGCATCTGGATCTCGGCGGCGGGTTGGGGGTGCGTTATCGCGATGAATCTCCGCCGAGCCCCGCGGACTATGGGCAGGCGATCGTATCACGGCTTTGCGATCGCAAATACACGCTTATTATCGAGCCGGGCCGGGCGGTCGCCGGCCCGGCAGGGGTGTTACTTACGCGCGTGGAATATCTTAAACGCGTCGGCGACAGGCACTTTGCCGTGGTGGATGCGGCCATGAACGATCTCATTCGGCCCGCCCTATACGACGCTTGGCAAGAGATCAGCCCGGTGGAAAAACGCGCGCGGACCGAAGCGATTTATGACATCGTAGGCCCGGTTTGCGAGACCGCAGATTTCCTCGGGCGTGCTCGCTCGCTCGCCATCGCGCCCGGCGATCTGCTCGCTGTCCGCACCGCCGGGGCTTACGGTTTCAGCATGAGCTCGACCTATAACTCGCGCCCGCGCGCCGCTGAAATCCTGGTGGACGGAACTATTCCGTTCCTCGCGCGTAAGCGTGAGATTATCGCTGATTTAATGGCGGGTGAGAGCATCGCACCGCTTTCCTGATGGACCGGATCCCGGAACCCGAGCTTATGGACGACGAGACGCAGGCGCGCGCCTATGCGGAGGCCGATTTCTCCGAGCCGCACTCGCGCTTCGTGGATTATTTCAAGCTTGCGTTTCCCCATAGCCCTATGGGCGGCATGGCGGTCGATTTAGGATGCGGCCCGGCGGATGTCACCGCTCGCTTTGCGTGCGCATTTCCGCAATTGACGGTCGACGGCGTCGATGGCTCCGAGGCTATGCTCAAGTATGGGCAGGCGCGTTTGCGGCAAGAGGGCTTGAGCGGTCGCGTCCGTCTGTTGCATCAGCGGCTGCCGTGCCGGGTTGGCCTGCGCGCTACCTATGAAATCGTGATCTCGAATAGCTTGTTGCACCATCTAAGCGACCCGCTGATTCTATGGGATGCGGCTAAAGCTCTAACGCGTAGCGGCGGGTGTGTGTTTGTGATGGACCTCGCCCGGCCCGAGAACCGTGCACGAGCCGAGGCCCTCGTCGAGCAATACGCGGCGGGGGAACCGCCGGTCCTGCAACGGGATTTTCTCAATTCCCTGTTGGCCGCCTACGAACCTGAGGAAGTGCGGGCCCACATCGACCGTGCCGGCCTTCGTGGCTTCACCGTCAAACCCGTTTCCGATAGACACTGGATCGCCTATGGCCGGCGCTGAGAGTCGTGAAGTCATTCGCCCCCTCGCGGAACATGATGTTTTGATAACGCACTATTCCGGTGCGTTCGAAGGTCGTTATTGGCCGAGCCCGCCCTGGAACCGATAGATGTCGGTAGGGACGCATACCATGTCATAATGCGCGCCGCCGTGGTCTTCGGCCGGTGGTTGAGCGCGAGCGAGGATAATGCAAGCGCAAGTGATTGCATGGCGCGCAAACTGCTGTCACCTACAAATTCAGTGCTGCTAATGACCGCAGCCCAATGAGAGATTTTCTATTGGCTTGGAGGAGAGCCCATGTCCGCAGATAAGGTTTTAACACTCATAAAAGAACAAGAAGTCAAATTCATCGACCTGCGTTTTACCGATACGCGCGGTAAGGAACAGCATGTGTCCATACCCGCGAAGCTAATTGATGCTGGTTTTTTCCAGGACGGTAAGATGTTCGACGGATCATCGATCGCCGGCTGGAAGGGCATTAACGAATCCGACATGACGTTGATGCCCGAGGCAGAGACGGCGGTTATCGATCCGTTCTTCGACGAAACCACGCTCATCATCCGTTGCGATGTCATCGAGCCCTTAACCGGACAGGGTTACGCTCGCTGCCCGCGCTCTTTGGCCAAACGCGCCGAGGCCTACATGAAGTCGATCGGGATCGCAGATGCCGCCTATTTCGGACCCGAACCGGAGTTCTTCGTGTTCGATGATGTGCGCTGGGGGGCGGATATTTCCGGAGCCTTCTATAAGATTGCTTCGAAAGAGTCGTCTTGGAATTCGGAAAAGGTCTTCTCC